>SLQX01000067.1 GCA_007131245.1 Bacteroidales bacterium | reverse complement strand
TCTTTGAGTCGGGGTTTTTTAATTTATCTCCCCGATGATTCCCCCCGCCTTCTTTTAACTGTTGTTACCTGGTTTGATAGGATGTTTTGCTGAATCATTTTCTTTCTCCTGTTTTTATTAAATATTGCCACTGGAGTTAAAGGATAGGCAGGTAAATGACAGGGATAACTCCCTTGGGAATTGGATGTTAATCGTTATTCTTTCATACTGAATTGTCTGTTGTTGAATGCAGGCGTCTTTGTGTATACTGTTTTTCGCGATTCCTAAAGAATAAAATCTGCTTTACCGATGCTATCATTATATTTGCAATTGGGGTACAAATCCATGCGACGATATTTGAACACTACCCCATGTTATTGCCAAATAAAATGAACCGTTAACCCAAAAATTGAAGAAAATGTTTACAGCCATTAAACCAGGAATCAAAAATACCCGTGAAGTGAAGGTCAGGGTGAAAGATACTGCTTTGGCCTACGGCTCAGGTGATGTGGATGTCTATGCCACACCCGCCATGATTGCACTGATGGAAAGCACGGCCAACCAAAGCCTGCATGATTATTTACCCGATGGATATGTAACGGTGGGAGGTGAAATCAATGTAAAACATATCAAAGCTACCCCGCTTGCAGAAACAGTCGTTGCCGAATCAGAACTGATCAAAGTAGACGGGAAAAAACTCGTTTTCCGGGTGGAAGCCCGAGATACAAAAGGGGTGATTGGTGTGGGTGAGCATACCCGCTATATCCTGGACAAGAATAAGTTTATGGCATCTCTTTAAATTAAAACCCTTGAAAACAAAAAGGTGACCATTTGTGCAGTATATGGTCACCTTTTCTCCATTTTGATAAGAAATTTGGTTTTATTCTTCCTCGGTTCGGATTCTGTCAGCTTGTTCGCGGGCTTCATCTATCAGATTTTGGGCTCGATTGTCCGCCTCATTTTCCAGTTGATCGGCACGTTGGTCGGCTGACTGGATTACCTCCTGGCCGGCTCGTCGTGCCGCTGCTTTGGCAATGGGTCCACTGGCTTCATCCTCCATCCTTTGTGCTTGCTCGCGGGCTTCACTTCTGATTTTATCAGCAGCACGTTTGGCTTCCCGACGGATTTGCCGGGCTTGTTGTTCAGCTTCATCTATCACCTGGGCGGCCCTCCTTTCCAGCTCTTCCTGTGCCTGATCCTTTGCATCATCGATGACCTCCTCTGCTTCTTCCTGTGCTTCATCCCAAATTTCTCCCACAGCATCTTCAATGGCATCCTTCACTTGCTGACGTGTATCCTCAGCCGTTTGGGCCAGGCTGACAGATATCTGCGGGTCATTCACTGTACCGGTGATATTAGCCCCGATGTTTACTGTTTCTGATGGTTCTATGTCCAACCCCACACCCGCTGCCTGGGCAGCAAGGTTGTTGATTACCTGGTTGGCAGCTTCCCCAAACTCGGCGCGGGGAATGGCCATGTTCATCTGGTAATTGATGCTCTGATCAAAGCCATGATGTCCTGCCAGGCTTGCCCTGGATGAGCCAAACTGAATGTCGAAGGGTTCCACATTGACCCTGCCATCCTCAAAGATGAATGAGATGTTGACATCTCTTACATTGAGCTCACGGAACATATCCATTTTCAGGTTTTCGGCCAGGCCTACCAAAGCAGGGCTGTTTTCCACAACCAGTGCATTGGAGCGGAAGTTTCCACCCCCTGCCAAAGTGCCCAAATCGGGGTCCAGTTTGTAGTCTAACGCTGTGCTGAGGTTGAGCCCGGCAGAAAAGAGTCCTGATGCACGTTCACCAATGGGTGCAATAACCTGGAAGGTGTTGAATGTCTGGAAAGTCTGCTGGATGTCGAAGCCGGTAATATCTAAATCAAAATCTATCTCTGGTTGATTGATATTCCGGGCATTATAAGCACCATTGAGGGCAAGGGTTCCCTCAAGCATGTTCATATGCAGGTTATCCATCCGTACCACCTGATCTGCAATAGTTATTCCTCCCCGGGCATTGGTGATTTCCAGTTCGCCAAAAAGAATTCTGTCAAAACGGCTCTGCAGGGCAAAGTCGATATTGGCAGGGACTTCTATGGCAGAAAGCTCCATGGGCTTTTCCTCCCCGGGCTGTTCTTCGGGTGCTTCGGCCATAAAAGGGTTAAGGTTGAAAAAAGATGAATGGGTTTCAAAGCGTCCCATTAGCATTTCATCGCTGAGGACAAAACCCAGCATATTATCGATGCGGCCACTGGCCGATAAATCACTCTCTCCTGTTCTCATGGTGAAACTTTGTAGCTGGGCATACCGGGGTGAAAAGCGCAAGTCGGCCGTTTCTATCTCTACCCCTTCAGGAAAGTCGTTGCTTTCATAACGGAAATTGTTTAAAAGGAATGTCCCGGTAAACAGGAAGTCGTCGTATCTCTGGTTTTCGATGCTGGATAACTGACCCCGCGCTTCCATGTTGCTTTCAACCATCCCGGTGAGGGTTTCTCCCTCTTCCAGGGGATAAAAATCTTTCACATTGTCAAGGTCAACCCTGCCGCTGAGGCTGGCATCTATGTCGGGGTCAGAAACAGGGGTGCGCAACTTCATGCGAAAATCTACCGGGTTGCCGGCAAAATTCAGAGAAAACCGGTCTACATCAACCTGGGTAAGATCGGCGTCACCTCCCGGATTAAAAATCCTGGTGTTGATGTTGACATCGCTTACAGCAGCGGGTAAGTCCGGGTAGCGGAACATGCCGTCTTCCACCATAACGTCCAGTCCAAAACCGGGAATCTGGAATTCGTCGTAAGCTCCTTTTACATGACCGTTAAATGACAGTGTGCCTTCGGTTTGTAAATCTTCAAAATCTTTGGCGTAAATGGCCGGAACCATGGAGAGGAAAGAACGGAAAGCTGTTTGGGGTGAAGAGAATGTAAAATCCATGAACATCACATTATCGGGCATGGCAAAGCGACCCTCAAACACCAGCATTAGCTCGTTGAGCTGCAGATTGTTGTCGCGGAACGTAAACTCAAAGGCATCCAGATCGGCATCAATGTCGGCGGTCAAAGCTGCACTGACCCCGCTGAGATAAGGTATGCCGCCGAACCTGACCAGTAATGACTCTATGGTGGTGTTGCGAATGGACAAGCTGGTGAAGTCAGCCGTAAAGTCGCCCCTAAGCGTGTGGTTGAAGTTTTGAATACGACTGTACATGTTCATTTCCCGGTCATCATAAATGATATGGGCATTGTTGATTTGTAATCGCTGTAAAGCAACCTTGAAATCCAAATCTGCTTCCGCCGGTGGCTCTTCTTCCGGTTCCTCTTCTTCATCAGGGACTACAGCTATGTCCCAGTTGGCTGTTCCATCGGGCATAACCTTCAGCAACAAGCGTGGGTCGTCTATTCGAATGGTTTTGATTTCATATCCGTCGTCGCTGAATATGCTCATCAGGTTCACCGATACAAAAAAACTTCCCACGCTGGCCAGAGTATCGCCCTGGAACTCATCCACACCAATAACCTTGAGGCCGTTGAGCCGGAATGAAACATCCGGAAAATTGCGTAACAATGAAATGCGGAAACTATCAAAATCTACCTCTGCATGTACATTTTCATTGATAGCCATTTTAACCTGTTCCACGATTTTGCCTTTAAATGCAATGGGCAAAATAATCAGTAGTGCCAGCAATATGGCCACTGAAATACCTGTGATTTTTAAAAACTTCTTCATAGGATATGATTTTTCGTTAAAGTTTATGTTTACAGTTGATGCTGCATGTGTAAAGAAGGTTAGCCCAACCCTGCTATGGTTTGCCAAATTGATTTCCTCTTTTTATTTTGTTCTAAGCTTCAGGCAAGGAGGATGCGTTGTACAAATTACAGTAAAATTAAAAATATATTGGTTACATTCGACAAATTCCTGTGCCTTCGGTGCCAGTTCATGCGTCACCGCCTTCCTTTCAGTGCTTTGATAGGTTGGTTTTGAAAAAACACTTTGGCCGTCACTCCCAAAATATTGATATCTTCGTTCATGTAAAACAGTCCAGTAAGAATTAAGTTTTTCAATCCACAGCAATGATTCAAAACAGACCAAATACCACTGCACTATTGCTGGTGCGTAAAAAAGCCTTCTGTCAGTGGTTGCGTGATGCCGATCGCCGGGCCGGGAGCGACCAGGAGCCGCTTTATACCGGCGATTATGGGGTGTATATGGTAGACGGGTTGCACACGCCGGCCGCCGTGACGGACTTTGTGGAGTCGCACTACCGGCAATTGTTTGAAAACGAGTTACGCGAATGGCATGAGCCTGATCTTTGGCCGAAAAACCGCGATTATGATACTTTTTGCCAGTTTTTTGAGGTGCAGGTTCATCGGCAGGTTTATCAGGCCGGCTGAATGAACCCCTGCGAGGGATTCATGAAACCTGTTTTAAACTAATTACAATATGCTTGAATACATCGCCATGGCATTCTCTGTATGGTTTGCCGGCTTTTTCCCATTTTTCGAAATATATGTTGCCATACCTTACGGATTTGCCATAGGACTGGATATGTATTCTGTAATTTTCTGGGCAGTGCTGGGCAATTATATGCCCGTACCCCTGATAGAATATGGATACGGTTGGATGGAGAAGTTCGAACGCTTTCGCCGCTGGCAGCAAAAGCTTATCAAACCTTCGCTGGAAGAGAAAATCAACCGCCGTGGCAAATGGTTCATTGCCGTATTAACTCCATGGATAGGGGTTTGGGCAGTTGCCGTAACCTGCAAAGTGTTGAAAGTGAGAAAAGATATTTTGATGATATACACCTTTGGGGGGATTGTCGCCTATGCCATTGTCCTGGCTCTTTTGATAGAACTGGGGATAACCCTGGCAGGCTAAGGAAAAATCAATTTTTATTTTCATTAATAAAATAAACTTACTTATCTTTGCACACTCAAAAACAGGTGCCAAACATTAAGTTTTTGAAGGGCCCATAGCTCAGTTGGTTAGAGTAGCTGACTCATAATCAGTTGGTCGCTGGTTCGAGCCCAGCTGGGCCCACCTCACAAACAGCCACTTAAGACATCGTTCGAAAGGTGGCTGTTTTTTTGTGGACATACCCGGATATTAGTAACGCTTTCAATAATGCAGGCAAGGTTTGTATTTAGAGAGGTGTTTGGTAACAAAGACAAACGGCCCCCTGCAATAAAAATCTTTAGGAGATGGTTTGTGTTGTTTCGGTGACTTTGTACGAAAACCTGTTTTTCCCGGCAAGAAGTTGAATGCTGGAAAACATTATCTTTAATTAGCCTTGTTGCACTATCGGGGATTGTACGCCTGGATTTAATAATGGTTGCTGACTATGTCTTTTCGGATTTTTACTTGATCATTATTCTTTGGGATGTTACAACATCTTGAGAAATAACCTGGATTAAAAACAATCCTGGCTTCAGCTCCTTCACCGGAACGAACGCCTCTCTTTGATTGATGGGGGATGAATAAACCCTGTTTCCTTTTATATCATATAAAATAAGTTGGTCTATAACAAAACCGGAAACGATATTGAAATAGTCGCTTGCAGGATTGGGGAATATTGTAAAGTTTTTGGTTTTCGGTTCATGGATTGATGTAACATCTAAAAAATTAGCAAAAAGTTGTACATCCTCTCCGGGCATTATGAAAGTGAATTCAGTACTATCACTAACCACCGTACTGTCAGCATACGTCCAATTAATAAATTCCCATCCCTCATCAGGAACTGTACTAACATGTATCTCTTCAGCTTCGTAATAATCTCCCTCTCCACTGATAAACGCGCTTCCCTCTGGGTTTACCCCCAGGCTTAGGCTGAACTTGGGGTTTAGTACAGTTACCACGGCAGTTACGATTGTCTCGATTTCCGGATCTGTCTGATCCACGCCAAACGGTAACGTGAACTGTCCTGTTGCTTGATACGTTGCAGCAACCTCACCACTATAATGTTCAATGGACCAGTACAGGTAAACAGCATGTTCGAATCCGTCACTGTCAGAAATGGTTACGGTTGATGCCAGCTGGCTTTTAGCTTCAGATTCAGTTGTTCCGTAAGGAACTTCAATATCTTCAGCTTCATCATAAATGTCAATATCAACAATAACAGGTGGTTCAAGTACGGTTACCGTAGCGTGAACTTCTAATGGTGTTTCAGGAACTGACTGTTGAACCCCTTCAGGTAGCTCGAATGTTCCTAAGGTACTGTAGTTTCCAGGAGTTATCGGGCTGTAGTCAATCAATGACCAGTTCAACTCCACGGTATACGTGTTTTCTTCATTATCAATGATGGTTGTCTGCTGGGCGAGCTCCAGTATTGCCTCATCCTCAGACGTGTTAAAAAACACATCTACATCATCCACTTCATTCACGGTAACAATAAAATTCTCCTTTTCTTCAGCATAAGTTGCCCATGCGAAAAAAATTAATACTAAAAGGGTAAAAATATGTTTCATGTTTGATTTTTTTAGGTTGATGTTAATTGGATAAAGATAAACAATTTTCGAAAATTACTTGTGTTGTTGAATATGTTGTCACCATCGGTTTTAGAGGAAGCCAAACGAGCAGAGAGCAACCCTGCCAGGTATGTGTAGAATATGTCAAAAAATCAAAGATTGATTTTCCACCCGTATTAAATGTTTCTTTTTTATTCCTTTGTGTGAATTATTTTCGCGTTTATTTTTCGTATTATTGCAAACGACAGCGATTTCAACAACAAGAAGTTAAGAATGATACTTCTGAGGGTGAATTTGACCATCCATTCTGTGCTTGCTGTTTTTCTTTTAAATCCAATACGTAATAACTACAAAAACCACGTAACATGAAAAGCATTTATGTGATTTTAGCCCTTTTAATTTACATGGGTATGCTGGCGGCTTGTGGTTCAGGCCCACAGCAGGAGCAAACCACCGAAACTTCCGCTACAGCTGAATCCGAAGAAACTTATGAAACCTCCCAAAAGGAGGAAGAGCCCGAAGAAGAACCCCTTGATCGGCAAACTTATGAGTCAAAGCTGGCTGCTCTTGACATTGAGATTTATGAAACCGCCGAGTTCTATGCAGTAGAGGAGCGCCGCTACGGTGATGGGGTTCAGTTGGTCTATACGATTGCGGACAACAGTGACGAAAAAATCAGGGCTGTACGCCTGTTTTATGATGAAATGTTTGATGAGATAGCCGAAGAAAGGGGGTTGCAAAGGGCTGACATTGATCATATTCTTGGTCTGAGAGACAGTGAAAAGAAGTTGGTTAGTGTTCACAGCCTCAAAAGACTCACTGACGACAAGCACCTATTGACATTTATGTTTACTAACTAAAGCTTTGTCTCTTCGGGGTGTTTGCACCACTTCTCCGGGAGAGTAATTTACCAAACCGGGCATAGCTCAGGAAAGGGAAGGTTCTGGCAATAGCTAAGTGATAATAAGAGTCAGATTCATTGGTGGTTGTACACACCGAACAGCCCCGGAGACAGGATGTTTTCGCTTGTCATTTGGGTTTAATATGATTTGCTATGTTGTCATCGTTAATGAAGCACCCATTACAATAAAAACTGCATATTTTTAAGGCTCACTATAAAGGGGAACCCTGCAATCCAAGGTTGAGACACTTTTGAGCGTGAAAATAAAAATGCCGGGTCATAACAGGACCCGGCATTTTTTTCAGTATTGCCAATCAGCATATCTGATGTTAGCGTGTTTGCACTAAACGGCCAATCATCAGCTTGTTATCCAGCTCAAGTTTGTAAATCACAACACCCGAAAGATCGGTTGCCGCATTGTACTGGATACGGTAATATTGACTGGCTTTTACCTCTCCTTCATAAAGAGTAGTAATCAGGGCACCGGTTGCATCATACAGGGCCAGTTTGGCATCAGCCGATACGGTTGGCCTGAATTCGAAGGTTACATTGTGGCTGAATGGATTGGGATAAGCCTTGAACCCGATCTCTTCCGGGATGATGGTTACCCATGTTGATGGTTCTACCTTTACTTCAGCCGTTTCTGAACTGCTGTTGCCCGATGAATCGGTAACAGTAAGCGTAACGGTGTTCATCCCCACATGGCTTTGGTCGAAAGTATACTGATCCAGGCTCATTTCAGCAATCTCACAATTGTCGAAAGATCCGTCATCAATATCCTCAGCTGTAAGGGTGAATGAATCATTCTCATCAAGCTGTACAACGATATCCTGTGTTATCACTACCGGGACCATCTCATCAATAACTGTCACGGTAATCATAGCTGACGCACTTTGGCCAAATTCGTTTACAGCGGTTACTTCTACCGGGTTGTCTCCCAGGTTTTCGCATGTAAACAGCTCATTGTCAAAGGATATTTCTATTTCGCTGCAGGTATCAGTGCTACCCGCATCTACCATATCAGCGGTAAGTGTTGCTGTACCATTTTCATCAAGATACAGGGTTGCGTCGGTGAGCACCAGTTCAGGTACAGATTCAAACACCGTAATGGTGCTTGTTGCTTCTGTGGTTCCACAATCATCAGAATACGCATATATGATTTCATGGGTTCCTTCTCCGGCAACTTCTGCATCAAACAATCCATTTACAACACCCGAACCACTGTACTCACCTCCGGCAGGCAGGCCACCTGTTAATACAAATGGCTCTTCTCCTGCACAAACATCAGCAAAAGGCTCAAGCGTAGCCTGGGGTGTGGGTTCAGTTACTTCGATGGTGGAGGTGGCTGTTCCATCACCGCAGCTTGCAGTAAATGTATAGGTTATCTCATGGACTCCTATTCCTGCCGCCGAAGGATCAAATATCCCTTCAGTGATACCGTTGCCGCTGTAGGTACCGCCCACAGGAGTTCCACCCGTTAAAGCAAATGGCCCTGCATCGTAGCAAACCGCATCATAACCGGGCAAGCTCACTTCAAAGCCGGTTTCAAGAACGGTTAAAGCAATGGTTGCTGTGGATGTGCCACACTCATTGGTAACCGTGTAAGACAGTTCATGTGTGCCTGTGCCTGCATCCTGCGGGTCAAAAATACCCTCTGATACTCCCGGACCGCTGTATACGCCACCTTCAGGCAGGCCGGTGGTAAGCTCAAATGCTGCATCATCAAGGCATACGTCAGCAACAGGCTCAAAGGTGGCTTCGGGAGCTGCTTCAAGCACCTCAATGGTTGCTGTTGCTTCACCTTCTCCACAGCTGGCTGTGAAAACATAGGTAATCTGATGGATACCCACGCCGGCTTCTGCGGGGTCAAATATGTTTTCAGATATGCCGGGACCACTGTAAGTTCCTCCCGCCGGATAACCTCCTGTTAAGGTAAAGGGTTCGATGTCCTCACACACAGGCTCAAAATCTTCAAGGCTTACTTCAAATCCCGCATCCAGGACCGTGATAGTGGTGGTAGCAGAAGAGCTTCCACACTCACCGGTAAAAGTATATGTGAGTTCATGGTTTCCAGTTCCGGCTTGCTGGGGATCAAATATACCATCGGTCACGCCGGGTCCACTGTATTCTCCTCCCCCTGGCATGCCACCCGAAAGCTCGAATGGTTCATCATCAAGACACACATCGGCAAGAGGCTCGAAGACGACCTGAGGTGTTTCATCAAGCAGTTCTACCTCCGTATTCAAAATAAGGGTACAACCCGATTCATTGGTGATGTGAACATAATAGGTGCCAGGCTCAGATACTTCCAGTTGAGCCTGATGCGCTCCTTCCAGTTCTTCTTCCTCAAAGTACCATTGATACTGGTATTCTGCAACCTCATCTACGGAGAGTAACAGCGTATCTCCTTCACATAGGTAGCTTATCTCATCAAGTTGCTCATCAATAGAGGGTTTATCAGCAATGGTAAACATCTCACTCAGCGCCTGCATGGTGTCATCTTCCAATGAGGTCAGCCTTACCTGGTAGGTGGTTCCCAGTTCATAATCCCAGGGAATATACCAGTTAACCGCTCCAACAGAAGCCAGGGTATCTGCAAAGAGTTCCTGGTATTGCTCACCATCCGAGGTGATTTCAATGCTCACTCTTTCCACTCCATAGGAGAGCCATTCTATAGACAATTGGCTGCCTATACAAAAGACATCATCCAGGGCGGGAGTATTGATACTGATGAATGCATCCAGGTCAGGATCAATCATCGTTGTTGTTTCAGGCGTATCTTTATAGGGCTCCAGGTTGAATACATTATCCCTTGCTCTGACAGCAAAGCCATATTCAATGCCTGGTTCACCGGAAAAGGTATAGCTGTCGCCATCAATGGGGCCTGCATTTCTGGTGAGGGGATCGCCATCTTCGGAAACATAAAGGAAGTAATCCCTTACACCTGAGCCTCCTTCATCGTCCACAGCTGTCCAGGATAAATTTACCTGGTTGGCAGGCTGGAACTCGCCCAGTTCATCCATTTCGCTGGAAGGGGGCAGGGCATCGATGGTGTTGAATATTTCTGGCGTAATGATAGGCTCATTCACATCAAAAATGATGGAGGCCTGAGCGAATATTATGTCACCGGTATTGGAGTCAGACTCAGGGTGAACACTATAGGTGACAAACCCTTCGCCAATACCTGTTGAGTCGTTCACGGCCAGGAAGCCGGTGAAAGGATCATCCGGAGTGGCACCTGTGGCGGGATCAACACTGGTGAACAGCCAGAATATCTGGTTGTTGGCAACATTTACACCACCCACTACATCGAGATAAATGTTGAGAGAATCTCGAAGATCGATTCGTGTGTTGTAGGAAGCCATGTCTGCAGGTACTTCAAATACGTAATCAGCAAAACCAAAGTTTCCAAGCCTGAAGCTTAGGGGGTTTATGTGTTCGCTGAGGTCCTGGGTAATGAGCACCACTTGTGCGGGTCCTTCAGCAAGTTCGGGGTCATTTTCAAACCGGATGGTATAACCCAGTTCATCATGTACAGAAACGAAACGTTCATCTCCATAGCCTTCCGGCCCGAGGATATCGTTGGGGTCGCAAGAGCGTACCACAGGACGGCAATGAGAGTTTGAGTTGTCATCATCAATGAGCCTGTCGGCAAAGCACTCTGCAGCACCTATCAAACATTGCGCCGTTGCAAAAGCAGCTCCTGCTTTACAAACCGCAGGACCAAACCTGCATGATCTGGCCAGCGATTTGGCCAGCGCTTTCAAACAATCGGGCAGCGCACTTTCGCACGGGTCTGGCCAATTGAATCTGTCGTCGCATTGCTGTTGCGTCACCGGGGGCGCCTGGCCACAACCTGCGGGTCCAAACGGGTCCGGACCATCAGAGTCGGGGTCATCGGGGAAGTCCGGAAAATCGGGGAAGTCCGGAAAATCTGGATCATCCGGGTCGCAGCATGGAGGTGGAGGTGAAGGAGGATCTTCACCAGGAGGCGGATCTGAACCAGGAGGAGGAGATCCGGGAGGAGAGTCGGGAGGCTCCGGGCCACCACCAGGAGGTGGAGGAGGATCGGCAGGAGGAGGACAACATGGAGGAGGATCATCTCCCGGAGGACCATCAGGCCCGTCAGGAATACCACCAGGACCACCGGGACCGGGGCCACCGGGACCACCAGGACCAGGTCCGGCACCACCACCCTGACCACCGGTACCACCAGTGCCTCCGGTTGTAGCATGTCCTCCTGATCCACCATCACCACCATCACCACCATCTGAATCTTCACCACCAAGACCACCATCACCACCAGGGCCACCTGGACCACCATCACCGCCGGTTCCAGCTTCACCGCCTTCGCCACCAGGGCCACCTTTGCCGCCAGGACCACCAGGACCACCCTGACCACCATCGCCGCCTCGGCCTCCGGCACCACCATCCTGGCCAAAACCACCATCGCCACCCGCGCCGCCTGCGCCACCGTCACCACCTGCTAAGTTAGCGTCAAAGCAATGACCTCCATTACCCCCGGCACCACCATTGCCTGGAGGAATGGTTCCGTCGCCTGGGCCACCTTTCCCTCCGGGGCTCCCCGGCTCACAGAGTACGCCCGGCGCACCAGGGACTCCATCTTCTCCTACACCTGGCTCATAGGCCCTGAAACACAGGTAAAGTGTATCAGCTGTTGGGCTCATGGTGACTTCAAAAGTACCGCCATAAACCTCGTTGTAAAGCTGGAAGTAATAGGAGTTGACCACAAATTTTTCAGGATCAAAACCCGTAATGTTATCTGCAACGAGTATAGGCCAGCAAACATCTTCTGCCGGATACCAGCCTGCAAGCCTTCCCCTGTGATTGTTATAACCCAGAGAGCGCATGTAAATAGTAAACGGACTGATGGAAGATGCTGTAATATCCAGATTGCCATTAACCTCGATCAGATCCCAGCCGGGATACTCGCCGGCAGTACCCAGGTAACCATCATAGCCCGGCCAGTAAAGCGACCGGTTGATATCCCACAGATAGGACTGATCCGACTTCCATTCTGTGTTGCTGTTAATAACTTCCAACCCGGGGGATGATCCGGGGTTAAAGGTATAAAAACCAGTGGCATCCACCTCGTTCAATTCATCAACAAACTCCTGGCAAGGCAGGCAATTGTCAAATGCCCCCATGGTATCCTGAGGACTAACAAGACCAACGTCGATATACTGTTCAAAAACACTTTCCCTGAATAATTCTTCTGAACCACTTTCCAACAGGAGTTGATCAAAATCAGGCCCCTGGAAATGCTGAGGGTTGTCAATGATATATTGACGTAGAAACTCAGCCATACCGGCAATATTTTGAATATACTCCTGCGAAGTATAGGATGCTTGCTCGGTTTGTAATGAAAAGGTAAATTCAGGAAATCTGCGAAACACCATACTGGCAGAGAAGCTTTCGCCCGGCCTTAAATCTCTGCTTATCAGTGGTATTGTGCGGTAAAAGTCACCATCAAAATAATTCTGCTCTGCAATTTCATCGTCAATCTCCACATCGCCAAGCAGATCGGTAAACCGGAATGCATTGGAGGAGGTGGTGAAATTAACCAGGTTGGTTCCCAGCGGAAAGGTAATTTTCACCTGGGAATAAGGAATGTCAATATTTGAAATGTTTCTGAAACTGAAGGAGTAGAATGCGCTCCCTCCGGCTGCAATTGCATTGGGCATAACAGCATATTCAGCCAGCTCCATGGGTTTTACGGCCTCAACAGTGAGCCCGTTTTCCAGCGTTTCTGTTTCTCCTTCATGATTGACAACCGACACATTATATGTTCCTAAAGGCACATTCTCCAGGTTCCACCGGACATACATCTGCATACTGTTGAGTAGATTGTGAATGGAGCCGTAAGCCAGGGTATCACCATTACCATCAGAGAGGTAAACTGTGGCATCAGGGTGGAACCCGGCACCGGTAATTTTGGTAGTAACAACTCCCTGGCCAACGATAGAAGGGGAAACCGTATGGATGCCAAAAGGCACAAGTTCTGCATGAATATTCACACGCTGGTTGGTGGAAAAGTTACTGCGTGTTGCCAGTTTGATATAGTAGATCCCTTGGAAGGTAGAGGGAACAAGCACCGTTTGCTCAATGGCACTTGCTTCGCCGTGAAGAAAGTCAAAATCAACCCGGTCGGGGACCCTGTCATAGGCAACAAAGACTTCATTTTCTCCCTGGAGCTGATTGCTTGTAAGGGTAATAATCATATCCTTACCCTGCTCCACATCGGTCCAGAAATACACCTTATCTCCCAGGTTTAGGTCTGTCTCTACCCATGTATCCACGGGGAGCTCATGCATTGAAACTGAAGTGGTCTCATCGGCCACCAGAATATTATTGGAGAAGTCGGTTTCGGGGATGCTCGCAACAATATTGGTTCGGGCAATGCCGTAATAATCAGCAGGAATTACTCCGGGCACTTTGGCGTTGAGTATGCGTGTCTGGCTTTCGCCGGGATCAATGTTGACATTGACCTGGTTGAAGCCCACAATAGGATCCTGTGCAATATTCAGCTCCTGATCCAGTGAGAGGTGGACAGCATCGCGCAAAGATCCAATGGCAGCGTTGGTTCCAATGTTGGTAACGGTATACTCAATGGAGGCATCTTCACCTGTAACGGCACTTTCAGGCATATTCAGCAACTCTACAATCAAATCGGAGGGCTGGGGCACCAATATGTTCCCAAGTATGGCAGCATCATTGTTATGGGCAGCTTCACCATGCTCATAAACCTGATTTCCTGCGTCGGTTTTCAGAACAAAAAACCGGTTGCCGGAAATGAAAGAAGGAATCGTAACGGTGATGGTAGCAGAATAGGATTCGCCGGACTCAAGCGTTACATTATTCATTCTTTGCCCCACCCTTCTACCTGCATTAGAAAATTCAGGGGAAGAATGAATCCTTATGCCGTCAGTCCATGAAGCTGATGCAGCAGCATCCCCAACGTTCTTCACGGTATAATGGGCTTCAAACTGCTGACCCGAATAGAGTACCTCATCAATTTCGAAACTTTCCACAATCAAATCGGGGGAAGGTGACAGGTTGATATCTATGGGGATGACTACTTTGTTGTTTTCCCTGTTATCGTCATATACCAGGTTGGTAGCATCTGCTACTATAATGATATAAAATGGTCCATCTATTCCGTTAGGAAGAGTTATATTGGTAAACCTGTGATAGGTTTGACCCACATCCAGCGCAGAACTGCGGTTCATTTGCCGCATGAAGGTGGCACCATCAAGCTCTGGTTCTGTATGGAGATAAACCCGGTCGCCCCATGAGCTGCGGTTGGTAATGCCAGGCCCCAGGTTTTCTACCAGCCAACTAACAGATATCTGCTCACCGGAGTTGGCGGTTTCGGGTGCACCTGATTCAATGATGGCCAAATCGGCAGGTTCAACTTCAGGTTCTGGGAGCACCTCAAACACCCCGGAGGTGGTAAGGTTGTTATCGTCCCTTCCATCTTCAAAAACTGCGTTTTGCAGATCGGTAAGTACATGCAAATAGTATTGTCCCTGTATCTGGGAGGGGATATCTATTTCTACCTGGTTGTAATATGATTCTTCAGGGTTCAGTTCGGCCACCCTGGTAAGGGTAATAAGGGTAAAGGCGTTGGCCGGATTAAATTCTTCGTTGGCAGAAATGTAAACACGATCACGCCAATTGCCAAGGGCAGGGCCTTCACCCTGGTTGAGAACTGTCCAGCCTACAGTGGCGGACTCTCCAGCCACCATTTCATCCGGCTGGGTAATATCGCTGACGATTAAATCGGGATAACTACCGGCAAGAATAGTTACCGGGACACTGAGTACGTTGTTGGTATCAAAGGGACCTTCAAAAACATCGTTGGCAGCATCAGTATATACGTGAATAAAGTAGTCGCCCGACAATCCGTCAGGGATGGTTACATTGCGCGAAAGGGTATAGGTTGATCCGGAAGACAATGTATCCCCGCTGGTAACACCTCTCTGATTCAGGTAGATGGCATCCTGATCCAGCGATGAGGACTGAGAGAGGTAGATAGCATCGCGCCACGATTTTTCAATGGGGTTATTGGCTCCCTGGTTTTTTACACTCCATTCAATGTTGTAGGTGTTGCTGGCAATCATTTCTTCTTCTGCCTGTATGTTTTCCACCACCAAATCGGGTGGAGGTCTTAATACAATATCTATGGGTTGAGAAGTAATGACATTGTTGAGCCTGTTAAATTCATCATAAGCAAAAGTAGAATTCAGAACAACATGGATGTACCAGGTTCCTTCGATCTGATGGGGAATCTGAACGGGGACAACCCGCTGATACTCTTCGCCCACATCCAGGAAGTCGGGGGTATTCAACCACTGT
Source organism: Bacteroidales bacterium (assembly GCA_007131245.1). Lineage (GTDB taxonomy): Bacteria > Bacteroidota > Bacteroidia > Bacteroidales > UBA7960 > SKVR01. Next base: position 3,836 of record SLQX01000067.1, on the reverse strand, counting down.
CCAACATTATCGCAAAAATACAACCCTTCGTATTTTTCGCTCCTTATCCTCACCGTTTTATCTTTGAGCTTTTCAGCGTTCAGGGGTTCATAAACGGGATCCTGAGAAATATAAATTCCGTCAATCCACACCCGTTCGCTAAACACACAAGAGGGCATAGACCAATAGTTGCTATAATTAGCAGGGTTATAACCAAATACCCCGGTTAGGGTTTCAACACCGGCAGCGGCAATATCTCCATCGTTGCGTGCTGAGTAGGTAATGTTGACTTCATCCCCGGAGAATGCTACTTCTCCTACATTGAGGGTCAATGCTTCAAGGTTTGCCATAGGAGGCAAGATAAATGGGATGCCCTCTGTTCCTTCGTTCCTGGCCACATTGTTGTCCGTGGATACTTCAAGAACCCTGTTTCTGTTATCGGTTTTTACGAACACATAATAAACACCCAGAATGTCCCCGGGAATGGTAACCGAGAGATTTTGTACATAGGACTGTCCGGGAGTGAGGTAAGATTGATTATTGAATTCTCCTATCCTTATGGCTGTATTGTCAAACTCTTCATTGAAAGAAACAAAAACACCGTCTACCCAGGGCTGAGCACCAGTTGTTCCTTCACCAATGTTTTTAACTTCAAAGCTGATATCCAGCGTATCGCCGGCAAAAACTACTGAAGGAACACTCACGTTTTCCACAATCAGATCAGGCAGTTGGCGCAGGGTGAAGGACTGTACCGGTCCCTGGGTAACTTTACATGCATTGCGTGCATCTATCCTCCAGTTGTAAGCTTGTCCATAGGGAACAGGACCCTCAAAATTTCTATTGATGCCATCAATTGAAGAGATGGTTGGGGTTTCAGGAGCTTCCTCACCCTGTGGCCATACAAACAAATCATATACATCAGCGTTATTGGCCGGCGCCCAACTGAAGGCCACAGGCAAAGAAAGATCCACGCTTTGGTCTGCGGGGAGCATATTGCTGACCTGTTCCGGCGTTTCCAGCTCAAGTACTTCGGCAAAATAGCTGAGTTCATAATCACACCCAAAGGCATCATCTACGTTCACAGTATACGTTGTGCTTTGGTTGGGAGCTATGCTGACAGACTGTGTGGTGTCACCGGTTGACCAGTTAAAGGATTCGCCATGACTTACGGTGAGCTCCAGCTGGGTCTCCGGGCAAAGACTTCCGGGATGACTGGATGCAATTTGCGGTACCGGATACAGGATTACTTCAACTGGTTCTGAAACAGACTGACATTCAAACTCATTGGTGTGAGTTACCGTGTAAGTCCCCGAATCAAACACCTGCAGGTCGGAATCAGTGGAGCCATCCGACCACATGATATTATCTTCGATATCTGAGCTTAATATTACCGAGCCACCCAGGCAAAATTGGAGGTCCCCATCTATGGTCACTACAGGTTGTTGAGCGGCAGGTCGTACCTCCACAGATACAGATGCCTCAGCACTGCAGCCTGCCTGGCTGAAAACAGTTACAGTGTAGGTTGTTGTTTCTGTTGGTGAAACAGTTATAAAATCGGTTTCGGCTCCATTACTCCACAGGTAGGATTCTCCACCCTGTGCGGCCAATACCACCGATTCGCCCTGGCAAATGGATGTGTCAGGGGTGACCTGCACCACCGGAGGTTCGTGATGCACTACCTGCCTGTTGAAAAGCGTATCATTAAGTGGGTTCTCATCTCCATCAAGGGCCGTAGAAAGGGTGAAAAAATACTCCCCTTTTTCTGACAGGTCAACGGGTTGCGAAAATGTAAAGTCTGCTGTTTCAAATGGCTGAATTTGTGTGTCACCAAAATTCTCGGTAACAGTTTCTCCATCAAGTATAAAGGAAATATCAAAGTTGCTTTGAGGATTGGTACCCACATTTTGTATCCTGACGGTTACCAGCTCCTGCTCTTCCAGTTCACAGTCCGAAGTGGGCGAAATCATGGCAACAGGCCCTATATCGTTGGGTAATGGTTCAAACTCATTGGCACCAATGGTTGGATTTTCAGCATCTCTCGGGTTGCCGTCAATATCATCCTGAACAGCGGTTAAAGGTGTGGCAGCCCCTACCAGTAATGGTTGCGAAACGTAAAGGCTCGTATCCGACGCAAACAGCGGATCCACCGATAATGAGTTGCCGTCGTTGCCTGTTGCTGCCTGCCACTGGCTTAAATCAGAACGGTTCTCCGTCCAGTAACCCAGCATATTTCCCGTATAAAAGAAATTGTTATGATTGGAAGAGCTAATGGCTGAAGGTGTATTGATATAAAGAGAATAACCCCCTGTTTTATTGGAAAAAATGTTGTTGGTCAGATTGATGTTTTGTCCACCCGTGGTATACAGTGCCCGGGAAGAGCCATCGCTGCTTGTAACATTAATGCTGTTATAATACACATTGACAAAATTGGTGTTTTGCAGATACATCCCTGATGCTTGCGAAGTTCCACCTACATGGACTAAATTGTTGGCCACAAGGAATCGTGATGTAGAGGTACCACTTCCTGAGGTTATATGAATACCCATATTGCGCGAAGCGTTTATTCTGTTGGCAACCACCCTTGCCCCATTGGCAATATTGTTGAGGTAGAGCCCCCTGTAAGAGTGATAGTTCGATGTAGAGGATATGGTATTTCCTTCTGTAATGGGTTGGTTTTGCGATCTTAAATAAACACCATAACCATATTGATTGGTGAACACATTGTTTTTCACTACAATTCCGGTTCTGTTGCCACCATTGAGGTAAACCCCCATGGAGCCATCAAGGAACAGGTTATTTTCCAGCAATAGATTGTTTCCGATAGAGGAGGGAGCGTATACAAGTGCTCTGCCGCTTGAGTTATTGGGCGACACAACCCCTTTAATGATGTTGCCGGTAAAAATGTTGTTCCGGGCATTATTGGCAAGTTGCACCACGATGGAGCGGTTATTTTCACGGGCTTCCAGGGTGAGATTTTCAAAAGTAACATACGAAGCACCATCGAGGAAAACCGTATAGTTTTCAGCATTGGAAGATGCGTTATAAAACATGGTAACCTGTGTGCTGTCGTTATCTGCTGACCGGAAAGTAACCCTCCGGTCACTGCTCATTCCCGGGTATGCTTGCAGGTGCAGCTGATGGTTGTAAGTCCCTGCGTTTACAAGGATATCAACATCACCGAGAATACCCCCGAAGTTCAGGTTGTCAGCTGCCAGCTCCAAGGAGGTCAGGTCGGCTGATGTTCCGCCCAGGGTATAAGAGCCTGCCATTGCAGGGAAAACGTTTTCAACCTCCACAGCGTTGTTGGAGGTATCTTCATCAGGTTCACCATTGGGGCTAACAGACTGAACGAATATTCTGTACCGGGTTGCCTGCTCAAAATCATAGGTTCCTACCACAACGCTCTCTTCTTGTCCGGTAAGTAAAGTCCCTTCCCATTGAAGTTCTGACTGAGGTTGTCCGTTTACGGTCCACTGAAATGTGAGCGAGGTGAGCTCCTGGGCACCATTGTTTCGGATGCGAACCATTATATCCTGCTCGCCGGCTGCAAAAGGTGCCACGGGAGCCAGAAATTCGGCAACTGAGGCATCATGCTGATTCAAGGGCAAAAACTCAACTGCACCCATGGAGGGATTGACGGGGCTCCTCGGGTTTCCGTCGATGTCTGTTGTTACATCGGTTAATGCAATACCTGCAGTACTTAATGAGGCCTGCGATAACATGGGCGAAAATTCGCTGATAAATCCGGGATCCAGGTTCAGGGAGTTGGCATCCTGTCCGCTTTGGGTTTGCCAGGCTTCAAAATCGCTGGCATTGCTGTTGTTCCAGTATCCCAGCACGGAGCCGAAAGTATAAAG
>SLQX01000224.1 GCA_007131245.1 Bacteroidales bacterium | reverse complement strand
TGTAACCCAGCAACACCACCGCGGCAGGCAGAAAAACCAATGCCAGCAGGTAAGCCACAAAAATGCCAAAGGCTGTAAAAACCCCGAAGTATTTGATGGGGAATACCTGTGAGCTAAGCAAGGAAACAAACCCTATCATGGTAGTGGCAGCTGCCATGGATAGAGGTTTCCACAACACCATTACTGTATAATGCAATGCCTCATATACATTTCCATACGGGAATTTTTTATAATATTGATTAAGATGGTTAAAGAAGTATATGCCGTAGGCTACTCCGATGGCAATGAGCATAACCGGTATCATAGTAGATACAGAATAGATGGGCACACCCAGGGCTGACATCATTCCGAAAGCCCAGATGGAGCTGACAAAAACACTGAACAGCGTTGCCCCGGCAGCACGAAAGCTGCCCAGCAAAAAGTACAACACAACCGCAATTACCGCCAGCACAATGGGCACCATTCGTTTCATGTCGGCAGGGCCCAGCAATGCCATGGTACCTTCCACTATGGGACGCCCGGCCACATAAATGGTTTCATCTTCACTCTCAAATGCATAGGCAAAAGCCATTATTTCGTGATAAAACTCCTGGGTAAATGCGTCGCTGTGCAAACCCGCAACAATCAATGCCACGGTTTCATCTTCCGATACCAGCCTGCCATATACCATGTCATTGGTTCGCACTTGTTGCCAAAGGTCTTCCAGTCTTTCGGGGGATGTGGGTACACGGCGATAAAACGAGCGTACATCCAGCCCCCATTCAGTACCGGTAATATTGTCGGCCGAATAGAGCGACATCACATCGTTGGAGTCAAACTCGGGCATATCTTCCAGAGCTTCTGTAATGTCACGAATCTTCTCAAGGGTTTGCGGGTTGTAGATACCCTGTTTGTTTTCAATGGCAATGAGAATGCCGTCTTTGATATTAAACCAGTCTTCGGCCATATCGCTATACACAAAGGCAGGATGTGTGCGGGGCATGTACTCATCCAGGTTGGTTTCCATGCGCGCGTTTTCTTTCATTTCAAAAATAAAATACACGCTCACTGCCACAACTACGACTAGGGTAATCCAGGCAAGGGTTTTTATGTTTTCAGGAGTTTTCATTGGATTGATGTTTGTTAATATTAACTAACTTATGATTTTTTTTAAAACCGTTGCAGGCAACCGCAACGGTCAATATGCTAAAGCGCTACAATAGTTTTGTTTGTTTAGTGAGTTGCTTTAATCAATAACTTTACAGAATTCAGGATTTTGTGCCCATCCGCCCTGATGTCGAACTGGTAGCCTGAAAACTGCCATATCTTTACAAAAAGCCTCAATGACCCCATAACCGCAACTGCCAGGTGGTCGGCACTAATATCATCACGTATTTCACCGCTTTGCTGACCTTGCTTGATTATTTGTTTGAGGATAGTTGCATTCTTATCAATTACATCCGCAATTTTTTCCATCAGTACAGGTTCACCCCGAAACAGTTCTTCGGAAAAAATGACTGACACCAGGCTTGGATTGTTTGCAAAACGCTCAAAATGGCGGGTAAAAAGATGCTCAATTTTCTCCGTGGCAGTAATACTGCTATTCAACTCTTTTTCAAATATCTCGCGGGTGCTTTCCCTGAACAAATCCAGTATGGCCAGCAAAATTTCAATCTTGTTTTCGAAATGACGGTAAATGGCAGGTTCGCTGATGCCAATTTCTTTGGAAAGATTTTTCATGGTCAATCCCTGAATACCTTTCTCGTTAATAAGTTTAAGTGCCACATCGATAATTTCCTGCTGACGTTCGGTTTTCATACTATTATATTTTTAAACAGCACAAAGTTAGTTAATAATCACTAACCTGCAAATAATCTTATACAATTTTTTCTTTTTTAACTTTTCTGTAGTGCTTATTCAAGGATTCTTCACTCCGTCTTTCGAAGCCACAATACAGCACCCGCAACTATATCTGCCGCTTTTTCCGCCTCTTGCGGGGTGGTATATTTTCCGGTGGAGATACGCAGGGTTGCGGTGGCGATGGAAGCATCCAGCTGCATGGCTTTGAGCACGGGAGAAATTTCAATAGAGTCGGCATGACAGGCAGACCCGGTAGAAATGGAAACCTCATTCCCGATTTGGGCTGCGAGTTTGTGAGCGTGCACTCCGGGAAAGGCGATGCTCAGGGTATTGGGTAAGGACTGGCCAAAGACATTGTTAAGCACAAAGCCGTCACCCAGGTGCGCCCGTAGTCCGTTCAAAAGATGGTCCCGGGCGGTTTGCATGGCAAGCCGGTTTTTTTCACCATCGCGCAGAGCTATTTCACAAGCTTTACCCAGGGCCGCGATGTGAACAACATTCTCTGTTCCGGGCCGGATACCGCTTTCCTGCCCGGCACCAAACATAATATTTTGTATAGCAGTCCCCTTTTTTACATACAGCGCACCAACACCCTTGGGAGCATACATTTTATGTCCGGCAATACTCATCAGGTCTACACCTGATGCATTGACATCGGCGGGTATTTTTCCCACCGACTGGGCGGCATCCGTGTGAAAAACAATGCCGTGCCGGTGGGCAATTCCGGCCACCTCGCTGATGGGCTGGATAGTGCCCGTTTCATTGTTGGCCTGCATGATGCTTATCAGGGCAGTATCGGGCTGAATGGCCTTTTCCACATCCTGTGGCTGGATGCGTCCGTTCTTATCAACGGGAATATAAGTGATACTGTATCCCTGTGTAGCCAGATATTTGCAAACCTCCATCACGGCCGGATGTTCGACGGCCGAGGTAATAATATGCCTCCCCTGCTTTCCTTTTAGCACCCCCAGTATCGCCAGGTTGTTGGATTCGGTAGCGCAGGAAGTAAAAACCACTTCATCGGGACGGGCACCTATGAGCGTTGCCACCTGTTCACGGGCTTTTTGCACAGCATCCCTGGCAAATTTCCCGGCAGCATAGCCACTGGAAGGATTGCCATAATGGGCGTCTATGAATTGCTTCATGTATGCGGCCACCTCAGCATCAATGGGGGTTGTGGCATTATAGTCCAGATAAATGGGTTTTTCCATCTTCAGCACTTTCAATGGGATAGGTTCAATTTCAAGAATCCATTTGTGAAGGGCAGCTAAATTTCTTTATCCTGCCATCAGCAAAGGTGTCAGAATGTAAGCACTTTGTCACTGTCCACTACCCACTGGGTAAATTCGGCCATGGTGCTGATTTCTGCCCCTTCGATGAGGGTAGTGTTTTTCAATCCGCGTGCATCGGCGCAAGAGCCGCAGATTTTCACTTTGGCACCCTTGTTAAGAGAGAATTTCAACATCCGTTCGACGTTGTAATACCCATTGGGGGTGTTTTGCCCTGCCACAGCACAGGCAGCGGCATCGGCCATCAGGAAGATGCGTACTTCCACATCTTCGTGGGCTTTATTCAGTTGATTGGCCAGGCGCAGACCGTTGTAGGCCTTCTCAGTACCGTAAGGTGCATCGTTGATGAGAATCAGTATTTTTTGCATCGCTTCCTTTTTTATTTTTTGATTTTCTTGGGTCTAAAACAAAGTTAAGCTTTTTCAATAGACTTACATTTTCTTCACCAGCCATCTCACCCCAAAACCTGCAGCAAGAAGTATGACTCCGGATACAATTACATCCCACGGCAGTGATACCGACATGGCCAGGCAGCCCGCCAGCCCCAGCCAGGGAATGGCTCTGCTGTGCAATTGCTGTACAAGGGGTTGCTTCATGGCGGCCAGATTGGTAATGCTGTAATAGAGCAGTATGGTAAAGGTGGCCGAGCGGACCACAAACTCGAAAGAGCCCAGCAATGTAATAGCCAGAATAACTACACTTGTAAAAATAATCCCAATATGAGGAACGGAGGTAACAGGATGAATCTTTTCGAAAAAAGCCGGCAAATCGTTGCGACGCCCCATGGCCAGCAGCATACGGCTGATGCCCAGTATCTGGCTGAGCAACACACCCAGCATGGCAGTTGCAGCCCCCAGGGTAATGACCAGCCCAATACCGGGTGTAGTCATAGTTCCGGCAGCAACCTGCAAGGGTGAACGGCTTTCAGCCATTCTATCTGCGCCCACTAACCCTACTGCCACAAAGGAAACAGCGGCATACACTACGATGGCGGTGAGAATGGTGATGATGACGGCACGTGGGATGGTTTTTTCAGGCTCCATCACCTCTTCGGCCAGGGTGCAATACGCGCATACCCGGTAAAGGCAAAGAACAGGATGGCAGATGCCTCGGCAATACCCAATACGCCAAAGGGTGCAAAGGGGGTGAAATTGTTCGTATCCAAAGCACCCAGCCCGCTGAACACAAAATAAACCAGCGAAAGCAGTGTGACAAATACGATGACCATATTCACCGTGCCGGCCTTTTTTATGCCCAGAAGGTTGGCGATGGTGAGCAGCACAATGGCCGATACCGAATACACCATAGGTGAAAACACGGGAATAAGCTCATGGACATAGCTTCCAAAACCAATGGCCACAATGCCTGCTGCCGAAAGCTTGCTTAACAAAACATCCACCCTGCCGAAAAGCCCATGGCGGGATTGAGCAAGCGATAGCCATACTCGTAAGTACCCCCCGACTGGGGAAACACTGCCGCCAGCTGTGCCGAACTAAGTCCGTTGAAAGATGCCACAGCACCGGCAATCATCAAGCCAATAAGAAATGCAGGGCCGGCAACTCCTGCGGCAACCCCGGTTACCACAAATATGCCGGCACCTATGATAGCCCCGAGGCCCACGCCTACGGCGTCCTTGAGCCCAAGGACACGTTGAAGGTTGTTGAGGGTTTGCACCAGAAGACAGTTTTTAATTCTGTTTGTCTTTTATCATGAGCGCATCCAGGGAACGTTTGCCTGCGCCATAGATAATCAGGTAAATCAGCAACATGGTCATGGCAAAATCGGTACGGGCAGCATGTGCCATGACCCAGAAACCCTCTTCCATCAGGGTAGGGATTTTGGTAGATATAATGGCAGTGAACATTATGATAAGCAGAGGGATTGAAGAAAGGCGCACCAAAAAACCTGCCAGCAGCAATACACCGCAAAGGACCTCGAAGGTGCCCACAAAATAGGCGAGGAATTCGAAGTTATCAAACCCTATGCGCTCAAAACGACCCGCTCCCACCACCTCAGGCATGATGAATTTCTGAATCCCTTCTGAAAGAAAAACCAACCCCACAACCAACCGGGGGATAAGTGATTTGTAATCAGGGTGAGTGTGAATAATGCGATAAAATAATTCATCCATTTTTTTCATAACCATACATTTTATGTTATAGCAAAATTGTCATTTCCAATGAATGTCCTTTCCCTTTTTTTGGCATCCTTGCAATAATTCTTGTTAATGGACAGAGCAGAAAGCAAGATGTTCCTTGCCATATTTTCCAACTCCTGTAATCAAAAATACTAAGAAATAAAGACCTGACGCTATAACCAAGCTCTCAAAACAAAGCCAACAAAAGAATTACACTTGGAGTTGTACACTGTAAGGTGCTAAGAAACTTGATTAACTGGCGCTTCAAAACAATTACAAAAAAATGCACTCACTATAAATGCAAGTATAAATCACAAAAAATTAATTAGTTATTTCTATCATTGAATTAACATAAGTAAAGAAAACATATTCTTTTAGCAGGGCAACACATAGAAGTTCGTTTAAAAACGATAAATAATCTATGTATAAAACATCAAATGGCATATATGGTCCAAAATAAATGCATAAAGGTTCTTCTCGATAAATCAGACAGGCTGGAAGACTCAGTATTTGCATATATTATGACACAATTTGTCTATTATAAAAATAACAAGCCACCT
>SLQX01000288.1 GCA_007131245.1 Bacteroidales bacterium | reverse complement strand
GGTAAGTCTTTCGTACAACCATCCTTTCAACCCTCGGTGGACAACAAAAAGGGAATGTTCTCCCTTGATAATCTTTGGGACGGACTGGGAGCGCTTATTGTAGACAACCCGGAGATAGAATATTTTTACGGTCGTGTAACCTTATATCTTACATTCGACAAACTGGCCAGAGACTATTTGCTTTACTTTTTGTACACCTATTTTGGAGATAAGGAGAACCTGGTGTACCCCTATAAACCGGAAAAAATAAAATCCAGCAAAGCCAAAATTGAGAAAATATTTAAAGGGGATAACTTTAAAGAGGATTTTGCACAGCTAAACCAGGCTGTCAGAGAAAGAGGTGAAAACATCCCTCCGCTAATCAAAGCATATATGAGCCTTTCTCCGGGTATGAAAATTTTTGGCATAGCCCATAATTACACTTTTGGTGACAATGTGGAGGGAATTGCCATTTTGGTTAATATCAATGAAATATACCCATCGAAGAAGCGCAGGCATGTTGAAACCTATATAAAGCAAAAACGTTGAATGGGGTAAAAGGCATTTTCTGTAATGTTTTTAGGGGTTTACAAACTTTTTTGTTCTTTTCGGTTTATTTAAGCCCATTTCTTGCACGTAAACTTCCTGTTTTTGCTTGCCCCAAATACCATTACCGGTAAGATTGCAATCGCAAAAAGCGCCCAATCAGCCACAAACAAATGCGTCCCCAACAGGTACAAAAGTTTTAAAAAAACTGCACCCGGAAGCAAGCCATGATAAAGCCATTTGACACAAACGCAATTGATTAATATACAGAGTAACGTTCACAAAGCTTTCATGATGTCCTCTGATGATTTATCCGACCGTTGGGGAGTAGTTCTCCCGGTAAAAAAGTAAAGCACGCCATCAGAACAGTTGCTTATCTAATTTGTATGCTAATGAAAAAAAACCTGGTTTCTTATCTGGTTTATATATCACTGGTTTTTCTGCTAATAACCCTTCTGAGAAAAGAATACATCGTATTTCCTGAGACCATTCATGTTACCTATCTGGGTTTATCCTTTATAACACTTTTTTTGGGCTTTATTTTTCAGGGACTTTCCTACAAGGTACTGCTAAAAAACCACGGGTATTTCATTACAGCCAGAGACGCCATAATTTCTTACGGACTACCTGTTTTTGGTCGTTATATCCCGGGTAAATTCTGGGTACACCTGGGGAGGGCGAGCTACATCAACAAACATTACGGGTACCCTTTCAACGAAATCACCTATATATCCCTCAGCTCACAATTTATTGGCATATGGATAGTTATTCTTTTTTGCTCAGTGGTATTGGTGATGGCAAATATTTCTCTTATGTTGAAATTGCTGGTTCTTGTATTATGGGTTGCCCTAACTTTAATCATATTTACCAGCTACTTTCACCAGTTGTTCAGCTGGCTTGTTTTTAAAATACGCAAAAAGAAGGTACAGGTTCCCATTTTGTCTTTCCGTGAAAACCTCAGGGTATTTCCTGTTTTCATCCTATTCTGGGGTCTCTATGGCGTATCATTTTACTTGCTTTCACTGAGTATGTATGCCCAGGTGAGTCCGCTTACCATCTCTTTTTTTCCGTTATCTGCAGTCATCGGTATCGCAGCGCTATTTGCGCCCGGTGGACTTGGAGCAAGGGAGGCTGTATTGACCGGACTGCTAAAACTCGATAGTATAGGTCTGGTACTGGCCACAAGCATATCTGTCTTTAGCCGTGTCTGGTTTCTGGTGGGTGAGTCTTTCATTTTTGCACTGGCAATGATACTAAAGGTATTGAGAAAACCCAAAACCCCAATCGCCCGATGATGATATAGCAGACATAAACAGGTAATATTTCACCTGGTAGTTTATTCCACAAACCCCAAACTCACAACCCATAATTTCTCTAAAGATCGAAACGCGGACGCGGTGTATCCTGAGTAGAGGGTGGTAATACCGGCAACTCAAGCGCATACTGGGGTATTTCTCCGGTGAGTGACTCCAGAAAAGCAACAATCTTTGTGGTTTCATCCTGGCTAAGCTCCCTGTTTAGCATATCGCGGGCTACAATATTTACAGTTTCGTCAAGACTCCAGACACTTCCATCATGGAGATATGGATAAGTCTTGGTGATGTTTAGCAATGAGGGCACTTTAAAAAAATGCTTGTCAGACTCTCTCCCCGTAACTTCGTAGCGTCCCGGATGAGCATCCCCTGTTTCCCGTTCGCGGGGGGTTTGGAAAAAAGCAAACATATCTCCACCAAGCACCTGCCCCCTGTGACACGACTGGCAACCCACCTCTATGAAAACCTCCAGCCCTTGCTTTTGCTTTTGTGTGAGTGCATTTTCATTGCCCCTTATATACTTGTCAAAAGGGGAAATCGTAACCAGGATTCGCTCAAATGCACCGATGGCGTTACCCACATTTTCATAAATGAGAGGGTTCTCCTGCTCAGGAAAAGCTTTTGCAAAACGATCCACATATTCGGGCATGGATGAAAGCACTTCCAACACATGTTCTTCAGTGGCTGCCATCTCCAGGGGATCAAGAATAGGCATACCAGCTTGCTCTTCCACATCAGCTGCACGTCCATCCCAAAACTGTGTATCATGGAATGCAGCATTAAGAACGGTAGGTGCATTGATAGGGCCTTCTTGCCATGCATGACCTATGGATACCGGGGTTTGATCAACACCAAAGGTGGCCATGTTATGGCATGAGTTACAACTAATGGTACCACTTTTTGAAATACGCGGCTCATAAAACAACATCTTACCCAACTCAATAATCTCTTCTGATTTATTCATCCCCTCAAGAAAAGCATCCTCGGGCATGGGTGAAGTGAACGCCAACGCCCTTTCCATAAGCTCCGTCAGCTCCACATCAGCCTCTGCCTCCGGGGTTGTTTCTGCACAATGATTGAATAGCAATACAGCGACGAAAGCAAAAAACGCAACTATTACCCATGATTGGGACTTCAAACCTGCTTTTCTGTTTTTTTCCATGTTGTAGCCTTTAAAAATTACAAGGCTAAGGTATAAAATACTCACTACAAAAGCACTCTTTTTTACATTTGCAGATGAGTAGCAGGTAATTTGGAAAAAATCTAAATAAAAACTGTTGTTTTAGCCGGCCCAACTCTCCCGGTCCAGGCTGCGATAATGAATGGCCTCTGCTAAATGCTCGGGTTTGATATCTGTACTTGCATCCAAATCTGCAATGGTTCGTGATACTTTGAGAATACGATCGTAGGCACGAGCGGAAAGGTCAAGTTTTTCCATCGCTGTTTTCAAAAGCATGCTTCCCGCGTTATCAATCCTTGCCACTTCACGTAAAATTTTTGAGGAAATCTGTGCATTACAGTAAACCCCTGCCGTTTCTTTATATCTCTCTTCCTGGATCTCCCTGGCTTTGATTACCCGCTCCCTAATATTTTTGCTTTTTTCTGATGGTTTTATCTCTGACAACTCACGAAAGGGCACCGGCGTAACTTCAATATGAATATCTATCCGGTCAAGCAGTGGGCCGGATATTTTATTCAGATACTTTTGGACTGCCCCGGCCGGACAAACACATTCCTTTTCCGGATGGTTGTAGTACCCGCAGGGGCAAGGATTCATACTGGAAACCAACATAAAACTGGCCGGATATTCAATAGAAAAACGGGCTCTGCTTACCGTCACCACCCTGTCCTCCAGCGGCTGGCGCAACACTTCTAATACAGTTCTTTTAAACTCGGGCAACTCATCCAAAAACAGCACCCCGTTATGAGCAAGGGAAATTTCTCCCGGCTGGGGGAAAGACCCGCCACCAACAAGTGCTACATCGCTAATAGTGTGATGGGGACTCCGAAAGGGCCGGACAGGTAATAATGAAGAATTTTTACCCAATTTTCCTGCCACACTGTGAATTTTAGTAGTTTCCAGTGCCTCATGCAGACTGGGAGGTGGGAGGATACCCGGTAAACGCTTGGCCAACATGGTTTTCCCTGCACCGGGTGCACCAATCATTATTAAATTATGACCACCTGCTGCCGCTACTTCAAAAGCACGCTTTATGTTTTCCTGGCCTTTCACTTCCGAAAAGTCAAACTCATAATCATCCAGTCGGGAGAAAAACTCATCCCGGGTATTCACCTGGGTCTTTTCAAGCTCAATATCACCATTGAAGAACTCGATCACCTCCCTGGTATTGCTAACACCATAGACATCCAGGTTGTTAACTACAGCTGCCTCACGGGCATTCTCAGCAGGCAGAATGACACCCTTAAATCCTTCCTGTCTTGCCTGTATAGCAATAGGAAGTGCCCCTTTGATGGGTTGCAAACTTCCATCGAGCGATAATTCTCCCATGATAATATAATCGGACACATTATCGGATTTAACCTGTTCGCTGGCCGCTAAGATTCCGATGGCAATGGGCAGGTCGTAGGCCGATCCCTCCTTCCGGATATCCGCAGGTGCCATATTTACAACAATCTTTTTCCCCGGTATCTTATATCCAATTTGTTTCAGGGCTGTTTCGATGCGATGGTGACTCTCTTTTACAGCACTATCGGGCAATCCTACCATAAAAAAATTGATCCCTTTGGAAACAACTACTTCAATGGTGATGGTGGTTGAATTTATCCCCTGTACCGCACTACAATATGTTTTTACAAGCATATCTCTTCCGTTAAATAATACACCAAAAATGGCTTGTATTCGCCAAACTCTATTAAATTTACGACAGTTTTTCCAATTTTCAAAACCTTAAGGGGGTGAATCCTGGAATCCATAGTGTAACATCTTTGGGTATCTTTGCGTTCATCAAACACAACGCAAACAATTTGATATGACCCAACACCGAGAACAGTCACTCCCCGAGGAGATAATCAATGCCATTCTGCATGGAATAGGATTTGGGCTGGCCATTGCAGCCCTGATAATATTGATAATTTTTGCCAACATTTATGGCGATACCTGGCATTTGGTAGGCTTTAGCATCTATGGTACTACTCTGATTATTTTGTATTTGGCTTCCACCCTGTATCATAGTTTTCCCAGGGGAAAATGGAAGAATCTTTTCCAGGTAATCGATCATGCATCTATTTTTTTATTGATTGCTGGGACCTATACCCCTGTTACACTCACTGCCATGCGAGGGCCCTGGGGATGGAGTATTTTTGGGATTGTATGGGCCATTGCACTTTTAGGTATATTATTGAAAGTCTTTTATATGAATAAATTAAAGTACCTTTCACTGGTTTTGTACATTGCCATGGGTTGGTTGATTGTGATAGCTATCAAGCCTTTGATTGAAAGTGTTGAGACCACGAGCCTGATATTTTTGATTGCGGGAGGTCTTTTTTATACGGTGGGTACTTTATTTTATGCCTGGAAGAATTTGCCATACAGTCATGCCATTTGGCATCTGTTTGTTTTAGGAGGCAGTATCTGTCACTTTTTCACTGTTTTTTACCTTTTACCCAAATAACCGGCTGCTTTTTTTGATAACACACGGGTGTGAAAAAATTCAACCCAAAGTGTGTTTATCGGGTTCTTCGAATTGCCCGTTTACATCCTTTACAAAGACGGCATAGTGCGATAAAAGCGGAATGAACAATATCACTGTTTCATCTTGAACAATAAGAATGACAAGATCAAAGAAGTCATTCTTTAAAACACCTTATAAGCGATATCTGGTTCATTAGCTATCAGGTGGGGTTCACAACAATCAATTTAGAGATCATTTTTTGAGTCCTACAACGAAGAGATCCCGCAATATTGCGGAACGACATAACACCAATGCCTGTAAACAAAAAAATCCCGACCTCAGAAGAGATCGGGATT
>SLQX01000064.1 GCA_007131245.1 Bacteroidales bacterium | reverse complement strand
GACCAGGTCTTTGTTTTGGAGAAACTGAAAAAGCACCTTCAGCCCGGTGGCGGTAAATGCCCGGTTGCCATTTTTTGCAGTTCGTTGTATTGTTTTCTTCCCTTCCACACGAATGTAAATGTCAGGTGCTTTCAGAAACATATTACAAAGCTTTGGTTGACACGAGATAAAAAAATGATATTACCATATTCCGAAAGTTTATGCTTTAGCAATATTCGAAAATGATTGAGATAGAAATTGGCAACGCTTTGAACTAAAAAAACGTACTTGAAACCCGACAATGGGTTTGGGATGTGGTTGATGTATTTATTTAATTGCTTACAAATTTTATAGATCCATTAGCGCCAAAACTTCAGGGGGATAATTTTACCGGAATGGGGTAAGTATCACCGGAGTATTCAACAAACTGTATTCTGCAGTTAAACCCGATGAAAATGCAACTCGTCGGGTTTTTATTTTTCAACACATTTTATGTTCTCATTTTTGCACCTGAAAAGCAATCTCAGGCAAGTACTCTGCAATCAGAGTAAAACCACAGATTGCAATTACAAGCATCTTTGCAGAAGAAAGACATGAAAACACTTACGTTGACATTTTTCACCATCCTATATGCAATTGGGATTAATGCGCAAACTACCCTGAAAGGAAATGTTTCGGATGAAAAGGGTAGTCCCCTGGCTGGAGCAAATATTTTTATCAAAGGCACCTATGAGGGTGCATCCACAGCAGCTGATGGAACCTATACTTTACATACACATCAGAAAGGGGAACAGGTGCTGGTTGCCACATTTATTGGTTATCAGGCGAAGGAAGTTGCCATAAAACTGGAAGGTGGAAGTGTAACCCAAAACTTCACACTTGGCGATACAAGCATAAGCATAGGGGGTGTAACCATTTCGGCTGGAATTTTCGAAACTTCTGAACGGGTCCAAAGCCTGACTCTCCAGCCTCTGGATATTGTTACTACGCCCAGCGCTGCCGGCGATATTTACGGTGCGCTAAGCACCTTACCCGGAACTGCCACGGTGGGTGAGGACGGCAGGCTTTTTGTGCGCGGGGGAGATGCATATGAAACCAAAACATTTATTGACGGGCTTTTGGTGAAAAAGCCTTACGGGTCCAATGTCCCTGACCTGCCATCACGTGGAAGATTCTCTCCTTTTCTTTTTAGCGGAACAACTTTCAGCACCGGGGGCTATTCTGCCGAGTACGGCCAGGCCTTGTCATCGGCACTGATCCTGAACACCAATGCTTTTCCCGAAAAAACGCAAACCGAAGTGTCCGTTATGAGCATTGGTGGGGGCATAACACAAACCTTAAAAAGAGAAAATTCCTCAGTGGCACTTGGCGTTGAATACATGAATTTGACTCCCTACTTCAAGATTGTTCCCAACAGGTTCGACATGAACCTATATCCTGAATCTGTCGGAGCAACACTTTCGGCAAGACAAAGAATAAGAGATGAAGGCGTGCTAAAGGTTTTTAGCACTTTTCAGGGTTCGCGCTATGGATTAAATTACCCCAACCTTGCACAGGAGGGTCAATTTTCTGACATCTCTATCCAAAACCAGAACAGCTATACCAATTTAAACTATATTGATGATATAGGCAATGACTGGATTTTACGTACAGGTCTTGCCTTTTCTTTCGACAACAATGATCTGGACATGGAGAGTTTTCGGGTGGATGAAGAGAGCCGCAATGCGCAGGTAAAAATTACCCTGAAAAAGAATCTGACCAAAAGCATAAACATTTTATTTGGGGCGGAGGAAGTATTCAATCGCTTTGAACAGTTTTACAGGGAGGCTGCTACGAGCTTTCAACACAGAAGCATCTTCGACGACTTTACCACTGCCCTATTTGCAGAGAGCGAATTCCGCCCCTTTTCAAGATGGGCCGTAAGGGTTGGCCTCAGAGGTGAGCATAGCAGTATCCTGGGAGATCAAAACCTGGCGGCAAGGCTCTCTGCGGCATACAAGCTTAACAGCACCTCGCAGATTTCGCTTGCCTACGGCAACTTTTTTCAAACCCCCGAAGAACAACTGCTGCGCTTTACAAGTGCGATTACCTTTGAGCAAGCCGACCATTACATACTGAACTATCAGTGGGCGAATAATGACCGGTTGCTTCGCATTGAAGGCTATGTGAAAGACTATAAGAACCTTGTAACTTTCGACAGCAACGAGTTTTGGAATGGCAGTTTATACGCCAATTCGGGTTTTGGACACTCCCGGGGAGTGGACCTCTTTTGGCGCGACCGCTTCAGCACACTCGAGTATTGGTTATCCTACTCTTTTGTAGACTCAAAGCGCAAATACCACGATTTCCCCGTGAAGGCTACGCCCCACTTTGCCCCCCAGCATACTGCCAGCCTGGTTGCAAAGCAATGGGTACAAAGCATAAGTACTCAGTTGGGTTTGTCAGCAACTGTCTCCAGTGGTCGCCCCTACCACAATCCCAACAGTAACAAATTTATGAATGAGAAAACGCCTTTCTATAACGATATCAGTATAAATGCCAGCTACTTAACCAGTATTTTCGACTCTTTCACTGTTGTTTACTTTTCGGTAAATAACCTTTTGGGGCGTGATAATATTTTTGGCTACAGGTATTACCATCAACCTAATGCCAATGGGGTTTATGAAGCTTTGCCCATTAAAGCAGAAACCAGGAGATTTTACTTTGTTGGGGTGTTTATTACCATTTAACAAAAAGGATTACACTGATCTAATAATGTGTGATTGGGGATTTTGAATAAAATCTACCTGATAGAGAAACCATAACAACGTTTGCAAATCAATATATTAGTAATTTAAAAATTATTAAAATGAGAAAATTCATCATCACCTTCGTAGCCCTGACAGTTATAGGAACTGCCAGAGCAGAACAGCCAGAATTTGAAAATGCCATAGGCGAAACTTTGGCGCTTTACCAGGATGCTACAACCGTGGAAGACCTGCAACAGGTGCTGGCACGCTTTCAGCGAATTGCCCGGGTAGAGAGCCATCAGTGGCTGGCACACTACTACGTGGCATTTACAGCCATTAATATTTGCTTTAAAGAGCAAGACAACAAACGCAAGGATGCGATCCTGGATGAAGTCCAGCTCAGTATAGACAAGGCTTTTGAGCTGAATGGCGATAAGTCGGAACTGTATACTTTGCAGGCTTACCTTTACCAGGGGCGAATTGGAGTTAGCCCCACACGCCGGGGACAAACCTACTCCGGTAAAGCAGGCAGAGCGCTGAAAGAAGCCATCAATGAAAACCCCGGCAATCCAAGAGCACACTATCTATTGGGAATGAATGTGTACAATACTCCTTCTTTCTTTGGAGGAGGTAGCAAGAATGCACTTGTGCACTTCCAGAAAGCGCACGAGATTTATGCCCGTAAAAACAGCAACAACAGTGGTATCATGCCAGTATGGGGAAGTGAGGGGAATCACCGAATGCTCGAAAATTGTCTTGGAAATTAGATGATCAATTGCTGATGTGAGTTGAATTTTTTAAAGGAATTCGACAGTTTTTCGCATTGCCATAGTATCTTTTTTTATATTTGAAAAAAACATCCATGAAAACCAAACGGTTTATAATCACCCAGTTACGCGATATTGCCATTATTATGGTCATTGGGTTGACCTTAAGCACTATTTTTGGCGGAGTTGGCTTGTGGAAGTCAATGGACATGTTTAAGGTCGCAACAATTTATAGCTTCACAATTGGCTTTTCTTTGTGGAAAGGCAACCAGCTTGTCGGTTTGCTTCTTGAAAAATATTATAAGACCAAAGGGGTTAAACCCGCAAAAGCCTTATTGTTTGATATTGTCGGCACCTTTTTGGTTTCTGTGTTAATCATTTTTGGAGTAAACTACTTTTTATTCCCGTTGGCATACGGAATAACCATATTTGAAAATATTCAGTTTTTTTTTCTGTTGGGAATTATCTTGCTGTTTATTTCCTTGTTTATCTCTTCAGTGTTTATAATTAAAGATTATTTTAATAATTGGCTAAAGGCATCAGTAAATGAAGAAAAGTTTAAACGGGAAGCTTTGAACCAGCAATATGAAGCCCTGAAAAGCTACGTAAACCCACACTTTTTGTTTAACAGCCTAAGCGTGCTTTCTTCATTGGTGGAGGAGGACACCCAAAAAACGCAGGAGTTTATCAAACAGCTTTCCACCAATTACCGCTATGTTATTGAGCAAAAGGATAAGGAAATAATACCCCTGGAGGTAGAACTGAACTTTATCAAATCATTCATTAGACTTCACCAGATCCGGCATGGTGAAAACCTGAATGTGGAGCTGGATATTAAAGACGCCTCGGGCTACATTATTCCCTTGTCGTTGCAAATTTTGCTTGAAAACTGCTTTAAGCACAATATTATTTCAGAAGAAAATCCTCTGTACGTCAAAATCTGGCGTGACGATAACCACATTATCGTTAGAAACAATCTGCAAATAAGAAAAACAATGAGAGAGTCGGGGGGCGTGGGCCTGGAAACCATACAAAAACGATATGAGTTCTTAACTGATACACCCCTGAAGGTTGAGAAAGACCGGGAGTTTTTCACAGTAAAAACTCCTGTATTACGCAATATTAAAAGCTAATATGATGAACTACATTATCATTGAAGATGAAAAACCTACAGCTGAAAGGTTGAAAAAGATGGTAGGCAAAACTTCGCCTGAGCTTAACCATAAGGCCACCCTTGACTCGGTTTTATCAGCTGTTAAATGGCTGAAAGTCCACCCGCATCCTAACCTTGCTTTTTTCGACATTCAGCTGTCCGATGGGTTGAGTTTCGAAATTTTTGAGCAGATAGACATTGATTTTCCTGTAATTTTTACCACCGCCTTTAACGAGTACGCCATAAAGGCCTTTAAGGTAAACAGCATCGATTATCTGCTCAAACCGGTTGATGAAAATGAGTTGACAACAGCCATCGAAAAGTTTAATAAGGGCTATACCTCAAAGCCGCCCGTTTTAAGCAATGAGGCGATTGCCAAAGCCCTTTCCATGTTGACTAATAGCTACAAAACCCGTTTTGTGATAAAAGTGGGCGAACACATCCGCATGATTCCAGTTGAGGAAATTGCGCTGTTTTTCAGCAGTGAGAAATACACATTTATCCGTACCCATGCTCCCAGGGATTATGCAATCGACTTTTCACTTGAACAGGTAATGGAAACCGTAAATCCCAACCAGTTCTTCAGGGTTAGCCGCAAACATATTGTCGCACTGTCAGCCATAAAAGACATCATTGCCTATTCTGGAAGCCGGTTAAAGATAATACTTACCGCAGCTGCCGACGAGGATGTACTGGTGAGTCGCGAAAGAGTCAATGAGTTTAAAGAATGGCTTGACAGGTAGCGGGGTTTTTCCTGTTTTTTTATTGCTTTCATAGTTATGCCAAGACCCTGGATGTTTTCAAAACCTCCAGGGTCTGTCTGTTTTGCAATATCCGTAATGCCACAATCATCAAGGTATTGATTGCCTTAGGGTTTATACTTGTAAAGATATTCCAAATATAGCAACTCCTAAAAAGGACATGGGGAAATTCAATGTTTTTTAGGATTGTTGATTTTGTTCAAAACTTTTTATCGGTTTGCTTGGATGTGCTTCGCACAAATGATTTGTGCGGTTAGGCTTTGCCTTCAGGTAGGCTTTGTTGAGTGCTTTGCGGGGGAGGGTGTAAGGTTTCTTCATGTTCCGTAGCTAAAATAGGCTTTTATCTGCATAAATGCTATGAAAAACGAAAAAAGTTCTTCCTTTTGTTGCGGGTCTTGAGAGGGTTTTGCAAGGCAGCTAATAAAAAAAGCTCCCCGAATGGAGAGCTTTGGTCAATTTGTTTTGGTACCCGGGGCCGGGGTCGAACCGGCACGATATTGCTATCATTGGTGTTTGAGACCAACGCGTCTACCAATTCCGCCACCCGGGCATAAATCAATTTAAAAGAACCCTGTTTTGAGATTGCAAAGATACTACTATTTTTTATGTCGCAAAAAAAATCAGAAAATCATTTTATAACCATATAAAGTAGTTTTTATTTTCTAATTTTGTGCCAACTTAATATACATCCAAATACAGATTATAGATGGCCCCAAAAGTAAATATTTTTTCCGGCTCGGCTTCGAGGTATCTGGCTAAAGAAATCGCAGATGAGTACGGAAAGCCTTTAGGCAACGAAATTGTCCAAAAGTTTAGTGATGGTGAGTTCCAGCCATCTTTCGAAGAAACTATCAGAGGGAGTGAGGTGTTTATCATTCAAAGCACATTTGCTCCCTCTGATAATTTAATGGAGTTGTTGTTGATGATTGATGCGGCAAAGCGTGCATCTGCCAAGCATGTGGTTGCGGTGGTTCCGTATTTTGGTTTTGCCCGCCAGGACCGCAAAGACAAACCCCGTGTTCCCATCGGTGCAAAACTTATGGCCAACCTTCTAACAGCAGCCGGGGTAAACCGTGTAATAACCATGGATTTACATGCAGATCAAATTCAGGGTTTTTTTGATGTGCCTGTTGATCACATGTATGCATCTTCTATTTTTGTGCCCTACATCAAAAGTTTGGAGCTTGCCAACCTGGTTATGGCCTCACCCGATACCGGCGGTACGCGCAGAGCCGGGGCCTATGCCAAGTTTTTGAACTGCGAGATGGTGATTTGTTATAAACAACGAATAAAAGCCAATGAAGTAGAGCGGATGATGCTTATCGGCGATGTAAAAGATAAGGATGTGGTTCTGGTGGATGATATTATTGATACCGCCGGCACCATCACCAAAGCCGCCAAGCTGATGATGGAGAAAGGTGCCCGCAGTGTCAGGGGACTATGTACCCACCCTATTCTTTCTGGTGATGCCTATGAAAGAATTGAGAACAGTGTATTTGACGAACTGATTGTTTCTGATACCATTCCTTTGAAAAGAGAATGCCGAAATATCAAAGTGCTTTCCACGGCCAAACTTTTTGCCGATGTGATCAACCGGGTTAATTCACACAAATCCATCAGCACTCATTTTCAGTTTACTACCCTCCTGTAATTCTGTTCTCATATAGCCTGATACCCACTGAAAAAGCTGCATGAGGGATGCTGCTCATTTTTAGGTTGCTGAGGGTGTGTGCTTTTTTAAAAATTATCTCCCAAAAACGAATGTAAAGTATTACCTTTGCAGCCGGTTTTGTAAACTGCAAAATCGTTGATTATTCACTATAAAATTTTATACAATGAAAAAAGTATCTGTGAGCGGTTCTCGGAGAGAGAACGTAGGGAAAAAAGATGCTAAAGCCCTGAGGAGAAAGGGTTTGGTGCCATGTGTTGTGTACGGTGGCAAAGAGCAGATCCAGTTTTCCATGCCCGAATTGTCTTTCAGGGATATTGTTTATACCCCTGAAGCCTGTCTTATTGATCTGGATGTGGATGGTAAAAAATTCAATGTTGTTTTTCAGGATGCACAGTTTCACCCTGTAACGGATAAAATCATCCATTGTGACTTTTTGGAAGTAATCCCCAATAAACCCATTAAGGTGGAAATTCCAATTAGTGTGTACGGTGATTCTCCCGGTATCATTAAAGGTGGAAAACTTTTAACCAAAATCCGTAAACTGAAAGTAAGAGGGTTGAGCGATGACATGCCCGACAAAATTGATATTGATATTTCAAGCCTTGACATCGGTGATTCCATAAAAGTAAATCAAATGAATGTTCCAAACCTTGAGTTTCTGGACTACCCCAATTCTGTGGTAGTAATGGTGAAAATGGTGAGAGGTGCCGGAGCAGACTTGCTGGATGAAGAAGAGGAAGAAGCTGAAGAGGCTGCTGCCGAGGAAGGCGAAAGCAAGGAAGAAACTTCTGAAGAGTAGTAGATTACCGAAAGGGTATAGTACTGCTGTGACGTCTTGCAATGCAAACATGCGGCAGTTTAGCCCCAAAGTCATCAACAAAACAAGGCATAAAGGCTTTATCTTTATGCCTTGTTTCATTTTAAAGGCAACGTATGTTTACATTTCTGAAAAGCATATTTGACAAAAAAACAATTACCCAACAAAACTCAGATGAAGTGAAGTATTTGATTGTGGGCTTAGGTAACATTGGGCCTGACTACGAAAACACACGCCATAACATTGGCTTTATGGTGCTCGACAAAATAGCCCATGAACGTGGGGTGGCTTTCGAACCCGCCCGCTATGGTGACAAGGCTACTTTTCGGCACAAAGGGAGAAGCTTTATTCTTATAAAGCCCAGCACCTATATGAACTTAAGTGGTAAAGCCATCAACTACTGGCTCAACAAAGAAAAGGTTGACATCAGCCGTTTGCTGGTTATTGTGGATGATGTGGCCCTGCCTCTGGGCACCTTGAGGCTGAAGGCCAAAGGAAGTGATGGGGGGCACAATGGGTTGGCCAGTATCATTTCTGTTTTAGGCACCAATGCTTTTCCGCGGCTTCGTTTTGGTATTGGCAACGGATTTTCAAGGGGTACACAGGTGCAGTTTGTCCTTGGTAAATGGCAGCCCGATGAGCTTGAAACGGTAGAGCCTTTGCTGGAAACCAGCAGCAAACTTGTGGTAAGTTTTGCCACCATCGGCATTGAGCGAACCATGAATTTCTTTAACACCAAACCGTCCAAAAAGAAGTCTGACAAGGGAAATACCGATATCACAGGTAAGCAGCCAGATAAACCATGAGCACCAACACCATCATAAAGGTAAGTTGTGCGGTGATAGTTTACCAGGGAAAGCTGCTGGCAGCTCAACGGGGACAGCGAAAAAGCAATGGCGGCTTTTGGGAGTTTCCGGGAGGCAAGGTTGAGCCTGGCGAGACACCCCGTGAATGCCTTCACCGGGAAATCATGGAAGAACTGGGCATCAACATTACCATTTTGGGGTCTTTACCTTCTGTGCTGCACCAGTACCCCGGGAAGTGCATTGAGCTTATCCCTTTTGTATGCGGCTATTCGGGTGAAAAAATCGTTCTGATTGAACACCAAAAAACAGCATGGATAAGCCCGGAGGACTTACCCATGCTTCAATGGTCAGCTGCCGATGTTAAAGTCTGGGAAAGCTACCTCCCAATCCATCACCGGTTTATTTCCTGACATCCAGCCGGCTCCATATTGCTGGTTCATTATATCTGGCCAAAATCTTTATCCAGCCATTGTTGCATAAACTCCTGTAATTGTTTCCTGGAAGGGGAGGCTCCCTTTCTTACATAATATCCCGAAGAGCAAACGCCCATGGCCAATGATTCGGTAGGATTCATACCAGCCAGCCATCCGTTACAAAAGCCGGCGTTAAAGTTATCCCCGGCCCCGGTAGTAAGTTTGGGTTTGGGGGTGTAGGGCCCGTCCAGCCAACGGGATTCATCCCTGGTTGCGATGGCAGCTCCGTTGGTTGGGTGTATCACAATGCCATGAATCCCCATCTGCTCGCGCACCTGGATGGCGCGACTGAGAATTTCATCCTCTTTAATGCCCAGAAGCAACGAAATAATGGTCGATTCACTGAGGTTCATGCTTAGGATGGTTTCGCCGGGTATCTTTGAGATAATATCCAATACTGTACGAATATCCTCCTGGGTCCTTTTCTTGGGATCTGCAAGGTCGAGAAACACCTTGGGCTTATTCTTCATATTTTCCGTTAAGGCACTGAACTCTTCAATAATGGAGTTGAGGTTGGAGAGCATGGTCCAGTTGGTAAAGGCGATCATGTCCGTTTCTTCAAGCAGTTTTTTGAGCTCGGGGCGGGGAAGTTTTTCCAGTAAATGTTCAAAGCTTACCTCAACCAGGTTGTTCATTCTGCCCAGCATGATTTTCCCGTCATAAAACTCCAGCGCGTCTGTTTGCCCTGGGTCCGTCAGAGATATCACTCTTTTACACGATTTGGCAAAGTCATTGAAGACGGGATGGATTTGCTCCTTGCCCAATGCACCAATGTAGCTAACCTGGTGTCCCTGTGTAATAATGGCATTGGCCATAATTGGACCATTCCCGCCCAGCTTGGTTTGAATGGGAACCAACTCGATGTTGGCACTAAGTCCGGCTACCTGGTAGATGCGTTCAGAAAAATCCTTGATTTTCTTTATCCTTTGATATTCTTTGTTGTTTTTCCTTTGGTCAACCACATGGATAATCTCATCCACAAATCCGTCAAACCCAATGAGTAAATGCCTGCTGTCTTCATAAGCATCCAGCTTTTTCAGGGCATTTTGTACAACTAATTTCTGTTCCATAACAATCCGTTTTTTCCTGTTTGTAATAGTCTTTAGGTGAAAGTAATGATTTTTTTTAAATTCAGAACCCACGCTTAAGCGGTTTATCTGCCATAAAGCCTGGTTATCTTAAGCAGGTCGTCTGAATGCTTTTCTTTGAGCATGTTTTTTGTATAACGCCACTGCCAAAAGCCAGAAGCTTTACCCGGGAAGTTCATCCGGGCATGGGTATCCAGACGCAGCACATCCTGCATGGGCGCAATGGCTACGTCGGCCACCGTAAACCAGGCCAGTTTAATAAAGGACCATGACGGGTCGTCTTTGTCCACATGGAAATAATCGTGCATCAGTTTTTTATCTTCATCGCTACATTGCAGGTACTGACCCAGGGTCGTATCATTGTCGTGTGTACCTGTGTAAACCACATAATTTTTTTCGAATGTGTGGGGCATAAAGTCGTTTTCTTCGCCCGAGTCAAAAGCAAATTGCAGGATTTTCATCCCCGGCAGATTAAATTTGTTTCGCAGTTCAACCACATCCGGAGTTATGACACCCAGATCTTCTGCAATGATATTCAAATCCCCCAGGGCGTCAAAAACTGTTTGTAACATTTCTGCACCTGGTGCTTTTTGCCACCATCCGTTCATGGCAGTTTCTTCACCGTAGGGTACCGTCCAGAAGGCTGCCAGCCCCCTGAAGTGGTCGATACGTAAGATATCGTATAAAGTGAAGTTGGCTTCGATGCGGTCAATCCACCACTGGAAACCAGTTTCTTTAAGTTTTTCCCAGTTATAGAGAGGGTTGCCCCAAAGTTGACCGGTTTCCGAAAAGTAGTCCGGGGGTACGCCCGCCACATTGTTGGGGTTCATACGTTCATCAAAGTCAAAAATTTCGGGGTTGGCCCATGCATCACTGCTGTCGAATGCCACATAAAGGGGTATGTCGCCAATGATGCTGATGTCGTTAAGGTTGGCATAAGCCTTTAGCTCCAACCATTGCTTGTAAAACAAAAACTGCAAAAACCGGTAGTAGTTGATGTCATCTTCCAACCTGTGTTGGTAATAGTCAAAGGTCTCCTGTTTTTTGATTTTGATATCATGCTCCCATTGCGTCCAGGGTGCACCCTTGAAATGTTTCTTCAGGGCCATAAAAAAGGCGTAGTCTTCCAGCCACTTTTTGTTTTTACTGCAGAAGTTTTCAAACTGTCTGATGCGAAGTTTGTTTTTTTGTGATTTGTGGTTTTCGTAAGCTTTGTGCAGCAAAGGGTATTTGACGTTTTGCACTTTGCCGTAATCTACTTTTTCATTATCAAAATAAATGTTTTCAGGCAGATCGGCACTTGTAAGCAGGTCTTCAACAACCAGTTTTTCCAGGTTGATAAGCAGGGGATTTCCTGCAAATGCTGAATAGCATTGGTAGGGAGAATCTCCATAGCCAGTATGGCCCAGAGGGAGGATTTGCCAGATTTTCTGGCCCGATACCACAAGGAAATTGACAAAGTCATAAGCTTCCTGCCCAAGGGAACCGATACCATATTTGCCGGGCAGTGAGGTAATATGTAATAAAATTCCACTACTTCTTTCCATAGATTTATCCATTGTTATATTGTTGAATGAAAAATGGCATTGGTTTAATTATACAAATGTAAACCAGCATGTGTTCTCCATTCTTCAAAAATTGTTTAAATAATTTAAAACTGTTAATTATTGAACTGTAAGTGGTTAATTTACTTACAAAGCTAAAATTAACTAGAAGCGTCCAGTTCCTGGAACCGTTTTTTGATGAGTTCTTCATCGGGATCGTGAACCACGTAAATCATCATGATAGCACCAATAAACAGCGACACACCGCCGAAAACCAAACCAAATATGGGTTGTCCCTGTGCCACTATGCTGATAAATGATCCCAACACACTGGCAGCTACAATTTGTGGCATTACAATGAAAATATTGAACAGGCCCATGTAAGTTCCCATTTTATGTGAGGGTAGTGATCCGGTAAGGATGGCGTAAGGCATTGCCAGGATGCTTGCCCATGCAATACCCACCCCAATCATAGATGCCGCTATCCAGGAGGGGTGCGGCACAATAAGAATGGATATATAGCCCAGGGAGCCCATTACCAGTGCCATGGCATGAGTGTAGCGGCGATTGGTCCATTTGGCAAGGGTTGGAATCAAAAAGGCAAACAGGGCGGCTACGCCATTATAGATGGCAAAAGAAAATCCCACCCAGTTGGCGCCCCTGTTGTATTCTTCTTCGATACTTAATAATTTAGCTTTTATGGGTTGTGATACAGTAAGCTCATCTCCAAAACGTTGGAAAAACCTGACCACACGCATGGAAATAACAACTTCCGACTTACCTTCGTTCAGCTGCTCCTGGTAAAAATCCAGATCCTTTTGTATGGCTTCTGCACGGTCTTTTATATCGGTATCATCGGTAAACTCTGTTTGTTCCACTGCTTCAATGAGGTTAACCATAGATGCGCGTGGCATTTTCATGTCATAGTGGTGACTGGTGATACCTGGAGTGGCAAAGGTCCAGAGGGTGAAAAGCCCAACCCATGAGAAAAACTGAACCACGGCAAGTTGACCCATGGTTTTGGGCATGCGGAAAAGGTCGTTGATTACCACCACGAAGCCGTTCTCTTTTTTGTTCCTGCGTATGAGCATGCTGGCAATAAATTGAATCAATCCAAAAAGGATAAACCCGACGGACAATATATATAAGTCGACCCGGATAAAATCATAACGGTATACCAAAAAGGTGAGAATGGCACCCAAAATTATCCAGTAAAAGGATGGGTTTCGGAATTTATGGTAGGGGAGGACTTCAGCAGCTTTGTGATCTTCTTTAACCCTTTCGGCTCCTTTTTCCAACTCTTCAAATTCTTTGAGTTGCTCAGGTGTGTATTCTTTGGTACGAGTAACTGTCCAGATGATAGCTCCTAAAAAAACAGCACCACCAATAAGGAATGAGATGGTTACCGATGGGGGCACTTTGCCATCGGGAGAAATGTTGGCCACGGCAAAAACATTGGTAAGCAACCACGGTAAAATTGAAGCTACAATGGAACCGGTTCCAATAAAAAAACTTTGCATGGCAAAGCCCCTGTTTCTTTGTTCGGGGGGCAGCATGTCGCCTACAAACGCTCTAAAAGGCTCCATGCACATGTCGATACTGGCGCCCAGTATCCAGAAAATCCCAACAGCTATCCACAGCAGGGGGGCATTGGGTAGCAGTACAAGGGCAATGGATGCGCCGATGGCTCCAAAAAGAAAAAATGGCCTTCTTCGTCCAAGTCGGGTCCATGTGTTGTCACTCATATAGCCCACTATGGGTTGAACAATCAGGCCAGTTACCGGGGCTGCAATCCAAAGTATGGGGATAGCCTCCACCTGTGCTCCCAGGGTTTCAAAAATTCGGCTGACATTGGCGTTTTGCAGGGCAAATCCAAACTGAATGCCCAAAAAGCCAAAGCTCATGTTCCAGATTTGCCAAAAACTTAATCGGGGTCTGGTTTTCATAATAGATAGTTAAATGATTAATCCTTTAATTCCATAAATGACGGGTAGAGTGTACCCGTTTGTTTGTAAAAATTGAGTGGTTAAATATCTCACTGTAAGAGGAAATGGTGTGAAATGTAAAACCACCCGCAAAATAACAAAAAATTAACTGATTATTAAGTATTAATTCATGTAAAATAATTACGGACCCGCTGCATTTGGATCCAAAATTATCCTGAAAAATACCATCTGTTTCTGAAGCTGCCCCCTGAATTTATGAGGGGGTTAAGGGTAGGATGTCTGGGGCGTTGAAGACAAGGCTGCACTGCTAAATGGGTGCAATCAGGTGAAGGTAAATGCCGGCATCACCGTGGCGGGTTACCGAAAACTCGGTGCGGAAAACTTTGTCGTAATAGGTAACCAGATCAACACCTATGCCGCCGCCGCCCAAAATGTTATTGGAGTATGGGTTGTTCTGGAAAAACATATTGTCTCTTACATAACCCACATCCGTAAAAAAATTGAGATAGATGGCATAATGAACGCGTGAAAACTTTTCGTTGTTGATAAATCCTATGGTGCTGGTACGATTGGGTAAAAGAGTATACTTAAAGTTGGTTTTTAATACGCCAAAATGTTGACCATCAATAACATAGTTCTCGTACCCCCTGACAATATCTCCCTTAAACCCCAGGCCTTGTTGCATATAATAGGGTTTGAAATTACCAAAAGAAAACTTGGCGTTTATTCCGGAGGCAAAATGCCACCTGGGATGAAGCTTCCAGTATTTTCGAAAAGATGTCTCGGCCGTGGTGATATCCATTTCTTCGTTGCGCAGCAGCCCAAGCCCCTGCCTTGTAAGGCGTATGTCGAAATAGTGGCCTTTAAGGGGGTAGGCTCTTAAATCCCTGTGGTCGTTTTTAAATTCGTATCCCAGGGTGAAAAACGGGGCCCGTGTTTTTGAACCCGGTGAAAACTGCGGGTTGAGTATAAGCAGTGAGTCGGCAAAACGATACCTGTTGTAGTGCGCGCTGAAAGTGTGGGTTTGATGAATACCTTTGCGGTAAAACAAATTCGACTGTATATAATATTGTTTTAGGGCGAAAGATCCATCTTCCGAGTAAAACAACTGTGTATTGTCACGTGTGAGGTAGTCAATTTCGTTGCTCAGGTTCATGCCCACCCTCAGGCTAAAGCCCATGGTTTGGCTTGGGTTGAGATAAGGAACCGTATATCCTATACTGTAGTTTTGACGGTAGCCTGCACGGGCAAGCAGACTGATGCGCTCCATACGTCCCCTGAAGTTTTCTTTTACGATGTAGACCCCGTAATTGGTTCGGGTGAAAGAAGGGTTTAGAGCCCAGTCGTTGAGGTTTCGTTCGGCCACTTCAAAGATGGGGAATGGCCAGATATACCATCGCTCTACAAAGGTAAATTTTACATTGGCTAAGGGTAGTAAGTCATGTAACAGCAAAGAAACATTCACAAAATTAAAAAGTGATGTGTTCATCAGGTTTTCACGGCTTTGTTCAAGAACTTTGGGTAGGTTCGATTTGTATATGGTGTCGCCTGATTCAAGGGTCAGCTCACGGGTGAGGATGTGTTGCTGAGTGGCATCATTACCTTCAAACTCAATATTTCCGATAATTACATAATCGGTTTGGAGCAAATTATCGGGAAAGCTGCTTTCAAATTCTACCGGCACATACCTATAGGATGAACCCATATTAGCCAGCTGGGACTGACCAAACAGGTTGCTGCTTTCACCCCGCAGCAGCAGGAGAAGTATTGCTGTCAGGTATATGGGTATTAATTTCACTGCCAAAGGGGGTTTTATATGTTTAAGTAGGACATAAGTGATCCAAACCGCTCCTTAAGAAGATCTTCATAGTCGTTTTCCTCCGAAAAAGAAGCTGAAACCAGGTAATCAAAACGGTTGAATGTTTGAATAACTGAAGTTATATCGATTTTGTTGAGTTTTAGAGTAACTTCAATTTTGGTGCTATCTTCGAAAGTGCGTGTGCAGCATGATAATATTTTGGTGTCATTGGATTCGACGATTCTTGAAATTTCGTGAAGGGAGTAGTCGGCCACATTCATTTGCAATACTACAATACCTCCGGGTTGGTCCAGTGAGCTGATTTCTGCTACCTTTTTCATCAAATGGCTTTGTGTGATGCAACCCAGGTAATTCTCATTTTCATCAAGCACAGGTACCAGCGATAGGCCCAGGGAAGAAATGGCTCTGATAACATCAAAAATATGTTGGTTGTATAAAACATAGGGCCGTGCCAAAGACAAACGGTAACTGCCCAGTGGTTCCAACAGTTTGTTCAGATCGTAAATTTCTTTTTCTGAGACCAATCCCAGAAAAGCTTCATTATTTACAATGGGCAAATGGGATACCCTAAGCTCTTCCATCCAGTTGATGGCAACTTCGCCAGTATCTGAAGTTCGCAGGGGTAAAATAAGTTCGCTTATGAGTTCATTGGCCAGCATACGCTTTAGTATTGATTTATAAAAATAAGCATTTCCGGGCAAACTGAAAGTTAAAAAAACATTTTTTTAAATACAGTGAAAAATCTATTAAAAACGACAAAAACAGTATAAAGAACAAATAAATTGCGTTGAGTGGCGTTTTTGTTTTTTGTGGTCTGTGTTTCAGTACCTGTGATACATATTATTGAACCCGGGGTCAGCCTTTTTCCTTTAAAGTTGTACTCTATTTAGGATCAGTTTTCCCGGTGAATTATCATGAATGTTTCATAGCTTTGCAAAAAAAATATAACTATGATACGATTAAGTGTAAATATAAATAAAATTGCTACCATACGCAATGCCCGTGGAGGTAATCTTCCGGATGTTACAAAAGCAGCCCTTGATTGTGAACGTTTTGGGGCAGACGGAATTACGGTTCATCCCAGACCGGACGAACGTCATATTCGTCGCAAAGATGTTTATCAAATCAAACCCCTTTTACGTACCGAGTTTAATATTGAAGGTTATCCCACAACCAAATTCCTGAACATGGTATGTGAGGTAAAACCTGCTCAGGTTACCCTGGTTCCTGATCCTCCCAACGCCCTTACCTCCAGTGCCGGATGGAATACCGTGAAACATTTTGACTTCCTCAAAGATATCATAGCCCGCCTGCACGAGTATCAAATTCGCACATCTGTTTTTATTGAAACGGACCGGGAAATGATTGAAAAAGCAGCAGAGGTTGGCACTGACAGGGTAGAGCTATATACTGAGCCTTATGCAAGCAACTATGCTGATGGAAAGGAGGCTGCGGTTGCACCTTTTGTGGATGCTGCAAAAGTAGCCGCTGAGGTTGGGCTGGGCCTTAATGCAGGCCATGATCTCAACCTGGATAACCTGCGCTATTTTGCACAAAATATCCCGGGTTTGTTGGAAGTTTCCATTGGCCATGCGCTCATTTCTGATGCCCTCTACTTTGGCCTTGAAAACACTATTCAAATGTATCGCAGAGCTTTGAAAATCTAAAAGGGAGTAGTATGGAACTGTTTCACCAACATTATGGAGAAGGACACCCACTCATTTTATTACACGGGTTATTTGGCATGTCGGACAACTGGGTGAGCCTGGCACGTAAAATGGCTGACGATTTTTCTGTACATGTTATCGATCAACGTAATCATGGTCGTTCAGGACAGCACAATGTTTTTAATTATGAGGCTATGGTGGATGATCTGCTTGAGTTTTTAGAAACTCATGAGATTGAATCCACTTACTTACTGGGCCACAGTATGGGTGGGAAAACGGCTATGCAGTTTGCACTTGATTATCCGGAAAAAGTGGATAAACTAATTGTTGCTGACATCAGTGCTGATGAATATAATCATAAGCATGATCTGATCATTGAAGCCATGTTGTTGGTGGACCTGGAAAAATTTTCCACGCGCTCTGAGGTGGAAACGGAGCTGAAAAAGTCCATTGATAGCAGTCGGATCAGGCAATTTCTGTTGAAAAATCTTTATTGGAAAGACCGCAGCTCACTGGGGTGGAAAGCCAACTTGGAGGTCATTCTTGAAAATCTGCCAGAAATTTTTCGTGCTTTGGATGCTCCAATACCTTTTAATAAACCCTCTTTGTTTTTGCGGGGATCTGAAAGTCCGTATATCACACAAAAACACATCCCGCGCATCAAGAAACTTTTTCCCAAATCTCGAATTGAAACCATAGAGGGAGCTTCGCATTGGCTACATGCTGAGAAACCTGCGGAATTTTATGATTATGTGACCCAATTTCTGAAAGAGCCCGGCTATTGATTGAAAATTGAGGCAGATTATTCGTTAATCTTCAAAAATTCCTTACTTTTAAACTTGTTTCCAGTCCCTGGTAAGATAACTATTTGAGGTTTTATCGGGTGTTTTGTGTATTGTCCTGATTGCAAGTATCTTTGTGACATTGACATACGTAAACAGCTTGAACTTTTAACAGGAAGACTCTTACAGGGTTTTAGGATTGTCAAAAAGAGAAAAGATGCTGATTTTGCCAGAGAACACCTGCTATATATCCTGAATCAGACTCGTTTTTTATTCAGGGCTCAAAAAAAAATTGTTTTGTAACGGAAAAAAGGAAAACAGAAATGATGAGAGAAGATGATGGTAGCATTAAACAGCCTGTATTTGAGTTTCACATCGAACGGCAGGTAAGACGAAAATATGACATTGATGATGCTTTGTTTTCACAACAGGGCAGCATCATATTTTCTGATTTTCATGCAGTACGTCAGTTTGTTTATAAGCTGAATCGTAAGCGTGACCCACGGCTTCATGTTTATCCCGGCGAAGTCAATGCAGCAGGCTTGATAGAAGAGATTTACCATTATATCCTGGGTACCTATGAAAAACAAGTAAACCCACAGGTTTTTGATAAAGCGCGTAAGTATCTTAAGAAAACTATCGGGGAGGAGCAACTTTACAAGGTTTTATATGACTTTTTGCATAAATTTCCGTCAACAGCCGTGTATAAAGGGGAATTGTCTGTTGCCAAATACCTGAAAGGAACCACATCAGGTCGCTCCAACCAAAACCTGGTGATCCAGGAGGCGATGATGTTGTTTTTTAACAACTTTAATCCTGCCAATAAAAAATTAAAGGAACTTTTTGACGAAAAATACCTCGAAGACCCCCTCCTGTTCCGGCAGTTCATTGATCATCTGGAAGACTTTTTTGAGGAACAACCCCCTTATGGTCCTAAAAATCAGGATATATTCGATCTTTTTAAAACCCCTATTTTAAGTTCGCCCGATGATATAAGCAAGCAGATTGATTTTATCACGGAGAAGTGGGAGAGCCTGCTTTCTGAAAAAATCCGTCTTACGTTGCTCAAAAGCAAAGACCTTCTTAAGGAGGATGTAAGATTTGATACCATGGGCGGGGATCCACTCACTGCTGCCCCGGTGTATAAAGGAATGGCAGATGATGCATCGCGCTTTTCCCTTGGGAAATCGGGTTACAAGTATGCAGAAGACAGTGAAGCTGATTATGAAGAGCCTGAGCAGTTTACCGATGATGTGCACTGGATGCCCAGCGTGGTGATGATTGCCAAAAATTCGTATGTGTGGCTCGATCAGCTTTCCAAAAAATATCAGCGGGAAATCAGACGGTTGGACCAAATCCCTGATGAAGAGCTTGATCAGTTGAGAAGATGGAATTTTACCGGGTTGTGGTTGATTGGTTTATGGGAGAGAAGTGAAGCATCAAAACGTATCAAACATATTATGGGTAATGTGGATGCTGTTTCCTCTGCTTATTCTCTTTATGATTACGAAATAGCCAGGGATCTGGGCGGAGATGAAGCCTACAACAACCTTAACGAGAGAGCCAAAGCCCGTGGCCTGAGACTGGCCAGTGACATGGTTCCCAATCATACCGGGGTCTATTCCAAATGGGTGATTGAACATCCCGACTTTTTTATCCAGGCACCTGTACCTCCCTTCCCCGGCTACCAGTTTACCGGTGAAAACCT
>SLQX01000159.1 GCA_007131245.1 Bacteroidales bacterium | reverse complement strand
CTTAATGGCTTTCATAATCTTTATTAAAAATACTATTCCCTTTTTTATATCCCTTTTGCTTTGGTCTATTTTCGTATTTTTGGGAAAAATTAAAGCAAACTACATAACTGAGAATCAAATTTATTAACCAAACAAAAGAGAAAGTATGTTTAGTATAGGTATGAATCTGAGGGTTCTGATTTTAATGGTGTTTTTGCCCATCTGGCTCAACGCCCATGAAGATGCCAGGATGATGCGTTATCCGGATATCAATGGTGATCAAATCGTATTTGTTTATGCCGGAAATATTTGGACGGTAGATGCTTCAGGAGGAGATGCCCGCCAGCTGACCTCACACAAAGGGTTGGAGCTTTTTCCCAGGCTGTCGCCAGATGGCCGTTGGATAGCTTTTTCAGCTCAATACAGTGGTAGCCGCCAGGTGTTTGTGATGCCTGCAGATGGGGGGACCCCCCGTCAATTGACCTATTACAATGATGTGGGACCTATGCCTCCACGGGGAGGGTTTGACAATGTTGTGATGGGCTGGACACCCGACAGTAAAAAGGTGCTTTTCAGGAGTAACCGGACAGAGTATGGTCAGCGAATGGGTCGCTATTACACCGTAAATATTGAAGGGGGACTCGAAGAAGAGCTGCCTGTTCCTTATGGAGGGTTTGCAGACCTTTCTCCTGACGGAAACAAGCTCGCTTTTACTTTTGTGGATCGGGAGTTCCGCACCTGGAAAAGATATAAAGGTGGACGTGCCTCAAACATCCACATTTATGATCTTGAAAACAACCACTCTGAAAAAATTACTGACCACAAAGGAACAGACCATATTCCTACCTGGTATGGTGATAAGATTTTTTATGCCTCAGACCATGATAAATGGTTAAACATACATAGTTATGATGTTAATACAGGGGATACCGAACAACTTACCTTTCATGACCAGTTTGATGTGATGTGGCCCAGTGGCTCCAATGGCCAACTGGCTTATGAGAATGGCGGTTACCTTTACAAACTAAACCTGGAAACAGGTGAGGAGGAACGAGTGGTTGTCAATATTAAATATGACAATCCGCATACTTTGCCAGTTTTTAAAAATGTAAAAGAGCATATTCATAGTATGGATATTTCTCCATCAGGCAATCGTGTTTTGTTTGGTGCCCGCGGAGATGTTTTTTCCGTTCCTGCGGGTGAAGGAACTATCCATAATTTAACCAATAAGCAGGGTGTCAGGGCAACCTATCCTAAATGGTCTCCGGATGGCGAGCATATCGCTTACTTCAGCGATGAAACCCATGAGTATGAGGTTTATCTTTTGAGAAATGAAGAAGATGCCACACCCCGAAGAATAACATATGGTTCACAAGGTTGGAAATACCAGGGTGTTTGGTCGCCTGACAGCCGTTATATGGTTTTCTTCGACAGAAGCATGAACCTTCAACTACTGGACGTTACCAACGGTGACCTGGAGATCATTGACCAGGCCAGAGCTTTCGAAATTCGTCACTATAGCTTTTCTCCCGACTCAAGGTGGATAGCCTATACCAACAGTACCAGCAACAGCCAGAGCTCGGTTTTTGTGTATGACACAGAAAACAAGGAAACGCACCAGCTTACAGATCATGTATACTCCGATAGCAACCCTGTTTTTTCAAACTGTGGCCATTATATCTTTTTTACCTCAAACCGTGATTTCAACCTTCAGTTTTCTGCTTTTGAGTTTAACTACCTCTACACAGATGCTACCCGTATCTATGCCATGCATCTTACCCCGGAAAGCCCAAGGTTGTTTGAACCAGGGGAAACCATTGAAGGTAACAGCGATGACTCCCAAAACAATAATGTTGAAGAGGTGAAAATAGTGCCCGAAGGGGCTCCCAGCAGAATTGTTTCTTTCCCACTTTCTTCCGGTAGTTATGGTCGTTTACAGCCTGTTGACGATGGTCTGGTGTATTTTAATAATTCAGGAATGAATTTGTACAAATATCATGATCAGGAAAATGAAACCATAATGGCTGGCATACGCAATGGTATTGTGTCGGCCGATGGTAGCAAGTTTCTTTACTCTCACCAGGGTGATTATGGAGTAGCCGATCTCAGGCCCGGACAGGAAGCCGGTACTGGTAAACTGGACCTGGATAACCTGACCATGCGTATTGAGCCCCGCAAAGAGTGGCAACAGATATTCAGAGATGGTTGGCGCATTTACCGCGACTATTTTTATGTGGAAAACATTCACAATGTTGATTGGGATGGTTTTTTTGAAAAATATGCTGAAATGCTTCCTTACGTGAACCATCGTTTTGACCTGGATTATATTTTTGGAGAAATTGTATCTGAAACCAATGCCGGCCACGCCTACGTAAATTATGGCGATTTTGAAACAGTGGACCGTATAGAAACAGGTTTATTGGGTGCCGACTTGGAGACAGACAGGGAGAACAACCGTTATTATTTCAGTAAAATTTATGAAGGTGAAAACTGGGAAGACTCCCGTCGTTCACCACTAACGGTGCAAGGTGTCAATGTAAACGAAGGGGACTACCTTATTGCCATTGAAGGGCAAGAAGTAACAGCAGATCTTAACCCCTATAAGTTTCTTGAAAACAGGGTGGATATAGCCACACGAGTTACCGTCAGCAGTAGACCAGATGGCCGTGATTCACGTACTTATACCATTCACCCCATTGATAGCGAAGTGGAATTAAAATATATGGACTGGGTTAACACACGTCGTGAAATGGTTGATGAAATGTCTGATGGTCGTATCGGCTATTTTCATTTGCCTAACACCCATTTGGAAGGTAATCGTGAGTTGAACAAAGGAATGTATGCCTACCATGACAAAGATGCATTGATAATTGATGAACGTTTTAATGGCGGAGGTTTTATTCCTGGCAGGATGATTGAAATGCTTTCCAGGGAAACACATGCCTACTGGCATCGGCAAGGGATGGAACCCATGCGTACACCCGGGGTTGCTCATGATGGTCCCAAAGCCATGCTTATCAATGAATATTCTGCATCCGGCGGTGATGCCCTGCCTTACTTTTTCCGTCAGAAAAACCTGGGCACAATTATCGGTACCCGCACCTGGGGAGGCTTGATCGGTATTTCCGGAAATCCTGGGTTTGTGGATGGCGGTTCAATGAATGTTCCCCGTTTTGGTATTTATAACCAGGAAGGAGAATGGATCATTGAAGGTGTTGGTATCTATCCCGATATTGAAGTGGTTGATGAGCCACACCTGGTGGCAGCAGGCCAGGATCCCTCCCTTGAAAAGGCTGTGGAGGTACTTTTAGAGAAACTGGAAGAGAACCCTCCCAAACCATGGATTACTCCTGAGGAGCCCGATCGATCAGGATGGATCGAAATTGAAATTGAATAGATTAAACCCCTGATTTGTAATCAACAAAAAGCCTCCCGGTGAATGCCGGGAGGCTTTTTTTGTAGATCATAAGGACATGGGCAGGTTTAATTTTTTACCGGTG
Organism: Bacteroidales bacterium; assembly: GCA_007131245.1. Classification (GTDB taxonomy): domain Bacteria; phylum Bacteroidota; class Bacteroidia; order Bacteroidales; family UBA7960; genus SKVR01. The sequence continues at coordinate 16,265 of SLQX01000159.1, read as the reverse complement.
GTCTTTCACCAAAAATATGACTTCCCACCCGGATCATGGTACTCGATTCCTTTAAAGCTATGGGGAAGTCGTTAGACATACCCATGGAGCGTTCGCTGAATGCAGTCTCATCCTTAAAGAAGCGTTCCTTTAAAGTATGGAAATAGCCTGTAAGTGTTTGAAACTCTCTGTGCACCTGCTGGCTGTTCTCGGTAAAGGTTGCCATGCACATCAGCCCCCTGATACGAATATTTTGCAGGTTTTTAAAGTCTTCACTGCTAAGAATGTCAATGGCTTCCTGCAAATCGAGCCCGTATTTGGTATCCTCTTCGGCAATATGCATCTGAAGCAGGCAATCGATGACCCTATTGTGCTTTTTACCCTCCTTGTTGATAGTACGCAAAAGTTTAAAGCTGTCAACTGAGTGAATCATCGTTACAAAATGGGCAATGTGTTTTACCTTATTACTTTGCAAGTGTCCTACCATATGCCATTTTATATCTTTGGGCAGTTGTTGGTACTTGGGGACAAGTTCCTGTGCTTTGCTTTCTCCAAACACCCGGTGACCGCATTGATAAACTTCCATAATCTCCTCCGGGCTTTTGGTTTTGCTTACTGCCACAAGCTCTACATTTTCCGGAAGTGAGGAAATCAATTTGTTGTAGTTTTCTGTAATTTTTCCCATGTTATATCTTTTTGAAAACAAAGTGCGATTTTTTACAAAATTAATCATTGGCGGCACAATGTGGAAAAGAATCCTGTAAAACCGTTGAAAAAAGATGTTTATGATTTTTCAATATTTGGTTTCGCATCATGGGGTTATTTTCCATTTTGTTAAAAATAAATCTTACAGGAATAAGCCCTGAATGTTTATCTTTGCACCATGCAGGAAATGATATTGATTTTGGATTTTGGCTCTCAATATACACAATTGATAGCCAGGAGGGTGAGAGAGCTGAACGTTTATTGTGAGATTCACCCCTATCATCACATTCCCCAGGATATGAAAGGGGTAAAAGGAATTATCTTATCGGGAAGCCCATTCAGTGTTCTTGACGAAGCTGCTCCCCAAATCGAACTTGATAAGTTTTTCGGAAAACTGCCATTACTGGGTATATGTTATGGAGCCCAATATATAGCAAAGCAAAAGGGAGGCAGTGTTGAATCCTCATCCACAAGAGAATATGGCAGGGCAAATCTGGCATACATGGAAAAGCATGAGGTGCTTTTGGATGGAGTTGACGAAAATTCCCAGGTTTGGATGTCGCATGCCGACAGCATTATTAAACTACCTGATGGCTTTCAGCTAATTGCCAGCTCGCACGATGTTGAAATGGCGGCTTATAAGGATACCCAAACGCCTACCTATGGGTTGCAGTTTCATCCTGAAGTATATCATTCCACAAATGGACTTGATTTGCTGAAAAACTTTGTGGTGGATATTTGTCATTGCTCCCAAAGCTGGACCGCAGATGCCTTTGTAAACGCTACTGTTGGTGCTTTGAAAGAAAAGATTGGTAAGGATAAAGTGGTGTTGGGCTTGTCGGGAGGAGTTGACTCAAGTGTTGCCGGTGTCTTACTAAACCAGGCCATTGGCAGTCAATTACACTGTATATTTGTGGACAACGGATTGTTGCGCAAAAATGAATTTGAAAACGTGCTGGCATCCTACGAAAATATGGGGTTGAATGTCAAAGGGGTGCGCTCAGCCGAAAGGTTCCTTGATGCATTGAAAGGGGTGAGCGACCCGGAAGAAAAAAGAAAAATAATTGGACGGGTTTTTATTGAAGTTTTTGATGATGAAGCCCATAAAATAAAAGATGTGAAATGGTTGGCCCAGGGTACCATTTATCCTGATGTTATTGAATCGGTATCGGTTAATGGCCCTTCAGCGACCATCAAATCGCATCATAATGTGGGAGGTTTGCCCGATTTTATGAAACTTAAAGTGGTTGAGCCTCTCAATAGTTTATTTAAAGATGAGGTGCGAAAGGTGGGAGCCAGCTTGGGAATTAACCCGGCATTACTTAACAGACACCCTTTTCCTGGACCCGGATTGGGCATCAGGATACTGGGAGATATAACACCTGAAAAGGTGCGTATTTTACAGGAGGTAGACCATATTTTTATCAAAGGATTGAAAGATTGGCACCTTTACGATAAGGTATGGCAGGCGGCGGCCATCCTCCTGCCCGTTCAGAGTGTAGGCGTAATGGGTGATGAAAGAACCTATGAAAACGCAATATGCCTCAGGGCAGTAGGTTCAGTGGATGGAATGACGGCCGACTGGTCGCATCTTCCTTACGATTTTCTGGCAAAAGTATCTGGCCAAATTATCAATAAAGTGAAAGGGGTCAATCGTGTGGTTTATGATATCAGCTCCAAACCACCAGCCACCATCGAATGGGAGTAATTGATCATTGCAATGCAATAATTAAGGGTTTTACACGTATTGAATCTGACTTACTGCTGATTAGGTTTTCCATGACCCTCTGAGGCCTGATTAGTAAAAAATATATTTTTATGCGATTATTTAGTTATGCATTTAGTATTACATGGGTAGTGTTTTTGACACCTTTTTTCTCATTACATGCACAAGACACTACTCCTGTTGTCAACCGTTCTAATACTGTTCAGCTTATCAATGGTAATGAGTATTATTTTCATGCTGTTTTGCAGGGACAGACGCTGTTCTCCATTGCCCGGGCTTATGATGTAGAAATAGAAGACATCCTGGGAGAAAATCCCGAATTAAACAATAGTGATGACCTTCGATATGATCAAATCATCAGGATTCCTGCCAACAGCAGTTCTCAACAGGATTCGCCCCCCAAGGATGAACCTCAAAGAGAAACGGTGACAGAAATCCAATACCACGATCACCAGGTTCGCAGAAGAGAAACAGTTTACGGTATTTCGCGAATGTATGGCATTTCGGAAAAAGAACTGCTTGAGCACAACCCAGAAATTCGTTCCGGGCTAAGAACCAACATGATTGTTAGAATTCCCCGGGAAGTTGAGCGGGTAATCCATTATGTGGAATATACGGTCCCTCCACAACAAACCTTGTTCTCTATCTCGCGTGAGTACAATGTCCCCATTGAAGATATTGAAGCACTTAACCCTCAGCTATCTGAAGGACTGAAGGCCGGTCAGACCATCAGAATACCCGTAAAATCTGATACCAAAACACGCCCCCCTTTTGTGGCTGAAGAACCTGAAAAGTATCCTGATGTAAAGGATAAGCCGACTTTAAAAGAGGATCCCTGGTGCGATGAGCCCCAGTTAAAAGAGCATTATAATGTGGCCCTGCTTATTCCCTTGTATCTTGATAAACTGGAAAAGGATCCACAGGACACCATTGGTAGATTTGAAAAGCCTGAAATGGATTTTACCTTTTTTGAGTATTACGAAGGCCTGTTGATTGCACTGGACTCGGTAAGAAAGAGGGGGGCTGATATCCGGCTGAATGTATATGATGTATGTGACTCACTTTTGAAAGCAAGGTCTGTTTTGGCTAAACCAGAACTCAGGGAGATGGATTTGATCATCGGTCCTTTTTACCAGGAGATATTTGAATTGGCTGCTGATTATGCAAAACGCAGGGATATCCCTATTGTTTCTCCTTTGCACTGGGAAAACCCTCAGTGGCTTGAGGAGTACCCCAATATGTTTCAGGTGATGCCACATATTGAAACGCAGGTTAATGATATGGCCAACTATATTGCAGAGCAGTATCCCGAAGATAATATTGTGCTTGTACATAACAATCAGCCAGGGGTTATTGATCTGATTACCGGCTATAAAAATACCCTTAACCAGGCTCTAAACCGTTATCACTACTTTAAAGACAGTGTAAACCTGGCCCGTATAGATGGTTATTTCTTTAATGGGGTATATGTGGGAGAGCGTATCAGCAATGTTTATGTGCTGAATGACTCGCTCTTGGAGCAGGGGCAGGGGGCTGGTGGAAATTTGAGCCTTAACTATGAAGCTTATTCACGGAGAAATAATATCCAGGAAAATGTGTTTGGTACCGATGGCATGGAGGTGATGAAAGAGCAGTTGGACTCCAGCCGCAGGAACGTGGTTGTTTCTTTGATGGGGGGTGAAGCATTGGTTAGTGAGTTAACCCGGCAGTTGAATAATGTGAGAGATACTTTTGAAGTGGTGCTTTTTGGAGTGCCTCAGTGGCGTGATTACCGTTTGGAGTACAGGTACCTGCAAAATCTGAATACACATCTGTTTTCACCCGGCTATATTGACTATAATAAGCAGCATCATATCGATTTTATCCGGCGTTTCCGTAAAGAAAATCAAACAGAACCGGGCGTGATGGGTTTCAAGGCTATGGAAACCGGAATGTATTTCTTCACTGCCCTTATGCAATACGGCCAGCAATTTAGAAGGTGTATCCCACAAGCCAACAGGCAGCCCGGCAGGGCAACCCCACTTTGGTTTGAACGACCCTATGAAGAGGGAGGCTGGGAAAATAAACAGGTTTACATATACAAGTATGAAAACTATGATTTGAAAAACGTCAGAGACACCAAAAGGGATTTGATGTCACAAAAAGATTGATTCCTTGGTTGTCAACGTATTACTTTCCACTAAAAAATCGATAATTTTCCTAACGCAGGTCAATGACCTCTGCATCTTCTGGAAAATCAGCTTTATCAAAAACGAATAGCTGGTCACTGAGGCTGTGGCCTGTTTTCAAATCGTCAATGGTATAGGTATAAGTACCCCCATGACGGTCGTATGCGATGGTATAAACGATCATTTGGTCGTTGGCATCAAGTGCAACCCGGTATTTGAAAAATGATTGTGGGCTGGTGGGAATCAGGTCGATTATATCCACTGAACGCCCCTGATGGCTCTCCTGTCTGATGTATTTACCCCTGAATTCGGTTTCGAAGTTTTCCAGCAAAGATGTGGGGGTTAACCCGCCTTCTGTGTTATCCACATAGTTTACATGAATTTCATATAAATCATCGATGTAGTTCCAAACGGTAGAGCCATCAGAGATAAAAACATTATCTCCCACAAGCATGCGGTATTTGTCTTCCCTGGAAAACAATTTCCCTTCCATGGTTTCCAAAATATCCATTTCGGTGTTTTCCATTTTGTAAGAAAAATCAGCCTCCAGGGTTGTAAAGCTGCGTATCTTTTCACTGGCTTTTTGGAGCAGCTCATTGGCCTTTGTTTCATAGGCAGTTTGATGGGGTTCCTGGGCGACTGCTCCCAGGCTCATTATCAGGATGATTGTGCTAAAAAAAAGTGTCTTTTGCATAAGATAGTTTTTTGTTATTGTCCCAAACCAATGGAATTTAGGATTCAAAATAGAATGGATTTTATTATCAAATGTCTTTGTTCAAAATTTGTTCCAAAGTCATTTCATCTTTCACTTTTACCTCCCGGGCTTTGCTTCCTTCAAAGGGTCCTACGATACCTGCAGCTTCAAGCTGGTCAATGATTCGACCTGCACGGTTGTACCCCAGCTTTAATTTACGCTGAAGCAGTGATGTAGATCCTTGCTGTGTGGCAACGATAACCCGTGCGGCATCTTCAAACATACTGTCCCGTTCTGAGGGGTCGGTATCATCTGTTTCGCCCGACTCTTCATCGGCCACCTCGGGGAGCATGAAAGGGTCGGGGTAGGCTCTTTGTGAGCCAATGAAGTCCGTAATTTTTTCGATTTCGGGGCTGTCGATAAAGGCGCACTGCAGGCGCATGAGGTCACTTCCTGTAGATAGTAGCATATCTCCCCTTCCAATGAGTTGGTCGGCACCCCCGGTGTCCAAAATGGTGCGTGAATCTATCTTGGATGTTACCCTGAAAGCAACCCTGGCCGGGAAGTTGGCCTTGATCATACCGGTGATGATGTTGACTGATGGCCTTTGTGTTGCAATGATCAAATGGATACCCACAGCTCTTGCCAGCTGTGCAAGCCGGGCAATAGAAAGTTCGATCTCTTTACCAGCGGTCATGATCAGATCGGCAAACTCATCAATGAACAAAATAATATAAGGCAAGAAATGATGGCCTTCATTGGGATTGAGTTTACGGGCAATAAACTTGACGTTATATTCTTTGATGTTGCGTACTTGTGCATCCTTGAGGAGGTCGTAGCGATTATCCATTTCGATACACAGGGAGTTAAGTGTGCGTACCACTTTGCGTGTATCGGTAATGATGGCTTCTTCCGAATCGGGTAACTTGGCCAGATAATGCCGCTCAATTTTTGAGAAAAGCGTGAGTTCTACTTTTTTGGGGTCTACCAGCACAAACTTTACATATGCCGGGTGTTTTTTGTACAGTATGGAGGCCAGGATGGCATTAAGTCCTACAGACTTTCCCTGTCCCGTGGCCCCGGCCATCAAAAGGTGAGGCATTTTGGTAAGGTCGGCAATGAATGTTTCGTTGGCAATGGTTTTACCCAGCCCAATGGGAAGTTCAAAGGTAGAGTTGCGAAATTTCTCTCCCCCCAGAATGCTTTTCATGGAAACAATCTCAGGCTTCCTGTTGGGTACTTCTATACCAATGGTTCCCCTTCCGGGAATAGGGGCAATGATTCGTATGCCGAGAGCTGAAAGGCTCAGTGCAATGTCATCTTCCAGGTTACGGATTTTAGAAATTCGAACCCCCGCTGCCGGTACAATTTCATACAGGGTAACTGTAGGTCCTATGGTGGCTTTTATCTTTTCAATCTCGATGGAGTAATTCCTGAGGGTGTCAAGGATTTTGTTTTTGTTGGCTTCCAATTCCTCTTTATTCACCTGGATGGTATTGCTACCGTGCTCGTCCAACAGCCCCACATGGGGGAGTTGGAATTTGGGGAGATCCAGGGTTGGGTCATAGTCTCCCAGCTCCTGGGCAGGGTCGTCACCTTCCTTACGCGAAGAGGGGTCGTCGATGGGTTGGTAATTGCTATTGCTTATTTTGCTGTCATCGGTAACTTCAATCTCCAGATCCGGCGATTTGTCTGACTGGCTAACCCTGCTGTTCTCTTCATTTTCGCCAGTTCCATTATTGCCGGAAGCCACATCATATTCGAAAAAGCCATTTTTCTCCTCTTCACGATGATTTTCTTTTTGTTTTAATTTTTCGATGATGGATGTTTCTGAATCCCATTCTGTTTGAGTTGCTTCTAGGTTTTCATCTTCATTTGTTGTATCGGTATCCAGTGTTTCATCATCCTGTAAACTTGAATCTCCCTCACCCTCCTTTTCGGCTGTATTGCTTGAAAAGGGGTTGGTAACGGCTGCCCACATCTTTTTAAAATGGGATTTACTGAGGTTGAAGGCCACAATAAGAAAACTTGCAAGGGCAAAGAGCAAAATAAAACCTGTACCTACCTTACCGAAAATTCCCTTGAGCCAGTAATTACTTTCATATCCAAAGGTGCCCCCAAGTAAAGTCCATTCGCTGGAAGGAAACAAGAATCCCAGTGTTACAGAAATCCATATGATGCCAAAAAAACTGTACTGGATAGTTTTCCACAGGGGCAGCAGGGATATGCGGGTAAGCAACTTTACACCCAGGAGAAAAGCAATAAAGGAGAAAAAGAAAGAAGATATTCCGAACCACATGTATATAAACAAATGTCCGGTAATTGCACCCAGGCGACCCATCATGTTTTTGGCATCGATGGTGCTGTCGGTGATCAGCTCCCAATTGAAAGTTCGTTCCTGGAAAAGAACAAAGTCTCCTTTCCAGTTCAAAAAGTAAGATAGTTTGGCAAAAAACAAATACAGCGAAACCATAATCAGTAAAAGTCCGAATATCTTGCGATACCTCTGGTCTTTGAAAGATTTAAAAAACTTTTTCAGGGTAAACTCGTTTCCCTTTAGATCGTCTTTCTTTGTACTTTTAGCAGTATGGGTTGCGGGCTTTTCTTTGAATGTATTTTTAGGGGGATTGGACTTCTTTCGGCGCATGTTCTGAAACGTTATGATTTCTCAACGCAAAATTAGCAAAACTATTGCAAAATTATTGTTTTGAAAGTATTTCCTCATAATAAGGGGTTTTGATAACAAGAGCTGAACCTGTTTATAGTTTCCTTATCTTTGCACTGTTTTTTGGGGAGATATCTCCCGTTGGATGGAAACTTATGGGTTAAGGGTTGTTGGTGGTATTATTTTCTGGTGAAGATGGATCGATCATTTCACAATTGGTTATAGCCCCGGAACTTTAACCTGCAAAAAGCAATTTAATATATTTGATTTTATGGGTAGAATAATGGCCATCGACTACGGTCAGAAACGGGCAGGCATTGCGGTAACAGATCCTGACCGCATGATTGCCACCGGCCTCAAAACCATACATGTGAAAGACGTCGTAAGCTTTCTTAAAGAATATATACCCAAAGAAAAGGTGGATTGTATCGTTGTAGGTGAGCCCCGCGATATGAAAAACCGTGCATCTGATGCATCCCGGTTCATAGAACCCTTTGTGAAACACCTGAAAAAACTTTTTCCTCAACTAATTGTTGACCGAATGGATGAACGTTTTACTTCGCAAATGGCCTTCCAGACCATGCTGGATGCCGGACTAAAAAAAAAGAGTCGCCAAAACAAAGAACTTGTAGATACCATTAGTGCTACCCTGATTTTACAGTCATACATGGAACAACAGAATCTCAAAAATTTACGTAAATAGATTTTTCTAAGTTAAATAGCAAATTGTCATGATATTACCCATTGTAGGATATGGTAATCCTATACTCAAGAAAAAGGCCGGTGAGATTGACTCCACTTATCCTGGCCTGCAGGAGTTTATTGATAATATGTGGGAAACCATGTATAATGCAAGTGGTGTGGGTTTGGCTGCCCCGCAGGTGGGCAAATCCATTCGTCTGTTCATAATTGATGCCAGCCCCTTTGAGGATGAGGAAGAGGAGCTGAAAGATTTTAAAAAGGTGTTTATCAACCCTGAAATCCTGGAAGAATCAGGTGAGGAGTGGATCTTCAATGAAGGGTGTTTGAGTTTTCCTGATTTGCGTGAAGATGTTTTGCGCAAGCCCAAAATAAAGATCAGGTATGAGGATGAAAACTTTGAGACCCATGAAGAAGAATATGAGGGAATTGCTGCCCGGATCATACAGCACGAATACGACCATGTGGAAGGTGTGGTGCTGGTGGATCGGATTAGTCCGTTAAAAAGAAGGTTAATACGCAAAAAATTGCAAGGTATTATTAAAGGCAATGTGAACCCTGCTTATAAAATGAAATTTGCCGAGCGAAAGTAACCCCTTACAAACCTCCCTAAAGATTTCAAAACCAACATGCAGTATCAGTTACACAGGCTCAGTAACGGCATTCGCCTGGTGCATAAACCTGTTGAAAGCCTTGTTGCCCATTGCGGGCTAACCATCAATGCAGGCTCAAGGGACGAACTTTCCCATGAGCAGGGGCTGGCCCACTTTATTGAACACCTGATATTTAAGGGTACCCAAAAACGAAAAGCCTACCAGGTGCTCAGCCACATGGAAAATGTAGGAGGTGAAATCAATGCCTATACCGGCAAGGAAGATACATGCATTTATGGCACTTTTATGCACCAGCATTATGCGCGGTGTATGGATCTGATTTCCGATATTGTTTTTCACTCATCTTTCCCCGAAAAAGAGATATTGAAAGAGAAGGATGTGGTCATTGATGAGATAAACTCCTATAAGGATAATCCGGGAGAGCAGATTTTTGATGATTTTGACGAGGTGGTATTTAAAGGACATCCTCTGGGTACGAATATACTGGGTACCCCCAAGCACCTGCGTAGGTTTAAAAGAGAACATATCTTTGAGTATTTACAGAGAAATTATGTAACCCATGAAATGGTTATTTCATCTGTGGGTAATATTGATTTCCGTAAGTTGGTACGACTGGCTGAGCGCTATTTTGGCCATTTCCCCGAGTCACAAAGAAACGAGCCCCGCCAACCTTTTGAGGGATATGCCCCTGCCCAGAATATTATAAAAAGAAGAAATCACCAGGTTCACTGTATGCTCGGGAACCTGGCTTACAGTGTCGATCATGACAGTAAAACGGCGTTGGTACTGCTCAACAACATCCTGGGTGGTCCCGGTCTTAACTCCAGGCTAAACATGGCCGTGAGAGAGAAACACGGCTTTTGTTACAATATAGAAAGCCACTACCAACCCTATTCTGATACCGGCTTGTTTGCAATTTATCTGGGAACTGATAACGGTTTTATTGACAAAACTCTGGGCTTGGTATTTCGTGAGTTGAGCCTGCTGAGGGAAAAACCACTGGGCAGCTTGCAGCTTAAGCGCGCCAAGCAGCAGCTCCAGGGGCAGGTTGCCATTTCTTTGGAGTCTAATGCCAATGAAATGCTTTCCATGGGTAAAAGCCTGCTGATGTACAACCGCATTGATTCACTGGAAGAGATTAACCAGAAAATTGAAGCCATAACCGCCCGGCAACTCCAGGAGGTGGCCAATCACATATTGCAACCCCAGGATTTGAGCATGCTCATGTTCAAACCGCGCTAAGTGTTCCAAAGGTATTTCCGCTTTCTCTTTATATTAGTATTGTTCGTATCTTTATGATGTGATATATGCTGTGATGATTTAAATTGCTGATAAGTAGTGCTTTAATACGAATGCATGAATCCTGTAACTCAAACCCATATAGTACCTTCCCAAGCTGTTCCCATCCGTATCCAGGAGTACGGGATAGGGATTTTTGATGCCTGTCCCACCAGGTCTGCGTTGAAAAAAGCCATTAAAAAACGCTATGTAAAGGTTAATGGTGTTGTTTCAGGTACAGGTAAGTATATACGAGGGGGAGAGGCCATCTCTTTGACGTTACCCGTGGAAAACAACACCGACAGGAAGCTGAGCCTGTCTTTGGATGTCCTGTTTGAAGATGATTATTTGGCTTTGGTACATAAGCCTGCGGGTATCCCTGTTAGTGGTAATAAGTTTAAAACCATTGACCAGGCCCTTTCTCAAAATCTTCGCTACTCCAGTCAGTCCGATGCTGTAACCCCACAGCCCATTCACAGACTCGATTATGAAACCACAGGTGTTTTATTAATCGGTAAATCAGCTGCCAGTATCCGGGAATTGAATAAGCTATTTGAAAACCACCAAATTGAGAAAATATATTTTGCTGTGACCATGGGTGAGATGAACAGTTATGGCACTGTTGATTCTGCTATTGAAGGCAGGCCAGCCCAATCTCAATACAAAGTGATGCAAACGGTTTCATCCAAAAGGTTTGGTCATCTCAATCTTGTGCAGTTAAAACCCCTTACGGGGAAAAGACATCAGTTGCGTATCCATATGCTGAAAACAGGAAATCCCGTGCTGGGAGACAGGCTGTATGGAGTGGGGGAGATGATGCTGCATGGAAAAGGTTTGTATCTGCACGCCTTTTCATTAAAATTCAGGCATCCGGCTACCGGTGAAATTGTCCATGTCGCGGATGAGCTTCCCGGGAAATTTAAAAAAATATTTGATGGTTGATGGTTTAGACGAACAGAGCATAAGTCCGTAAATCTCGAAAAAGCTTTCCTATTACCGCCTCAGGTGTTATACGTTATAAGCCTGCTATAGCTTATTTCAATACAGACAAACCCCTTTTGACCAGATAAAATACCTCAGGGCTTCAGCCTCACAAACCTTAGCATTTCCATGAACAGGGGCAGACGTTTTTATCTGTCAATGGCCCCGTTCTGGCCAACTCCATTTTCAAAGCTTTATTTCTACGTAATTTTTAGTCCGTTTGGGCTACCTATTCTTTCAAAGAGCCGATTTGGCTTGTCCGGATATCTTTTCCCGGTTTTCTTTAAACGCTATCTACATATGGAGCATCTGTCTGATAAAACAATCTTAAAAGTTGAATCGTTAAACAAAAGCTTTAAGAATATTAAAGCGGTAAACGATATTTCTTTCTCCCTGGATCAGGGTGATATATTTGCGTTCCTGGGTCCCAACGGTGCCGGGAAGACCACCACACTGCGCGTTTTGCTGGATATAATAAAACCTGATGGTGGTCAGGTTCAATGGAACCTTAACGGAGTAAATGGCTCAGTACCACCATCCCGGCATGTTGGTTACCTGCCCGAAGAGCGGGGACTTTATCCTGATATCCCGGTAATGAAATCATTGGTTTACCTTGCATCTATCAGGGGCATGGAGCCTTCCGAGGCAAAACGTGCTGCTTTGGAATGGCTGGAGAGGCTTGACCTGGCAGACAGAGCCAGGGAGAAGCTACAGGTGCTGTCCAAAGGGAACCAGCAAAAAATACAGTTTGTTGCCTCTATTCTCCATAAACCCTCTTTTGCCATATTGGATGAACCTTTTTCTGGCCTGGATCCGCTAAACCAGGAAAAATTCATAGAGTATATAAAAGAAATCAATCAACAGGGTACCACCATTCTGTTGAGTGCCCACCAAATGTCATTGATAGAAAAAGTTGCCAACAAGGTTTTTCTGATTAATGAAGGTCGTGAGGTTTTCAATGGTCCCATAGCCAACCTTTATGATGATTTTGGCAAAAAACATATCATCGATATCCTTTTTAAAGCCCCGGTTTCCGAAAGCACATTCCAGGGGTTGTCTCATGTAGAAAATATAAAATGGGTTGGCGATTGCCGGGTGATGGTTACTTTCAACCAGGACTCGGGTTTGAATAAGGCTTTGGCTGAGCTGGCAGGGATTGAAGGGATGAGCAATATCACAAGCCATAAACCCGACCTGCATGAAATTTTCGTTGAACTTGTAAAAAAAAGTAAGAAATGAACTATCTAAGTCAGGTTATAACTGTTACCAAATGGGAATTTACACGTTTTTTTAAACCCAAAAATGAGTTGCTGGGTATTGTCATCATGATCCTTGTTTCGGTAGTGTTTTATTTCGGAACCCGGTATGTTTTATCTGATTCGGATGAAAAGATAGAGCTGGCCGTTTGCCAGAACCTTGATAGCAACCTGGTGGAAAGACTTAGTGCAGACTTTACGCTTGATGTGATTAGTGAATCGCAAAAATCAATGGTTCTTGAAAACATCTCCGATAACCAGGAGGGAGTGTTGCTTGATGAGGACGAAGCGGGCTTTGTGATCCATGCCTACAAAAAAACACGTTCTCTCGGTAAAATCAAGGAAGCCCTGAACGATTATTATCAAATCCGGCAGGGGAAACAGAAAGGATTGGAGCCAGGCGACCTGACCCAAATACTTTCGCCTGCTCCGGTTACTGAATCATTCTTTTATACCGGAAACTCAAGAAACCGGGAGGTGCTGGCCTATTTTTTTGCCGGGCTTATGGCCATGGCGGTATTCCTTAGTTTTGCCTATCAATTTACGGCTATTACGGGGGAGAAGCAGCTGAAAATTACTGAACAGATAGTTTCAGCTATCACCCCGCAGGTATGGATGGATGGTAAGATTTTCGGTATCACGCTAACCGGCCTCGGCTCAATGCTCACCTATGCATTGTTTGGGGTGATCGGAGGAGTATTGATTTTCCAGTTTACGGGTGCTCCCATATCAGCTATTCTGGGGTACTTGCATCTACCCTCTATACTGCTTTATATACCGTTTGCCCTGACAGGGATTTTGATCTGGAATGCCATCCTTGCTGCCATTGCCTCGATCATCACTGACCCCAACAACTCCGGGAAAAGCTCGCTTATGATGTTGCCCATGGTGTTTGTAATTGCCTCATTCCTGGTTACGCGTGAGCCAGATAGTAGTTTTTCTGTCTTTTTATCGTGGTTTCCCCTGACTTCTGCTACGGCGATGCCCATGCGGTGGGCGATTACCGAAGTGGAGCTATGGCAACTGACAGGTGCATTCCTTGGGTTGGTGCTGACGTTTTATTTGATCAGGAAGCTGGCCGCCAAAATATTCCATATGTCTATTCTCTTAAGTGGCAAAGAACCCTCCTGGGGCGAAGTGTTCAGGCAGCTAAAAGGGTCATGAATATTCTCAATCCTTTCAAACTCTTTTTATTTTTATGCGTTAAGTTATTGACTCAGGCAATATTTTGTTTTTCGTTCATAAAACCTCCCTGGCAAACTTTTTACCAGTTACCGGTTTTGGATGGAAAGGGTAAGCAGAAATTTGTGAAGTGATACTGTGATTGTTTTTGGGGAGGTGTGGAGATAAAAAGGGGGCGTTTTGGTGTTGGTTTTCAGGAGGATAGAATGCTTTACCAAATGCCTGACTTTGAAAATAAAAACGCGATTGTATTCATTAATAGAGTTTTAATATGTTTCTCAATGAACAAGTAGAGATTTATGCTGCTCAACACAGCAGTGAAGAAAGTGAGGTGCTGAAAAAATTAAACCGGGAAACTCACGCCAAGGTTTTGCGTCCAAGAATGCTCTCAGGACACATGCAGGGAAAATTCCTGGAAATGATAAGCACCTTGATGCAGCCCGAAATTATCCTGGAAATAGGAACATATACAGGTTATTCGGCCATTTGCCTGGCAAAAGGCTTAAAGCCCGGGGGTAAATTACACACGATAGATCATAATCCCGAGCTGGAAGATTTTACGCGCCAATTTTTTGACAGGGCAGGCATCAGTTCTCATATAGAATACCATATTGGTGAAGCCCTGGACGTTTTGCCCAAACTTCAAGGGCCTTTTGACATGGCTTTTATTGATGCTGATAAGGAGAATTATATCACGTATTATGAGCAAATCATGGAAAAGTTACGCCCAGGAGGGTTAATATTGGCCGATAATGTGCTTTGGAGTGGCAAGGTGCTTACAGAGAAGGCGGCTGGGGATGACCCTGAAGCTCATGCTTTAAGAGAATTCAACCAGTATGTGCAGGATGACAATAGAGTGGAAAATCTTATGTTGGCTTTTCGGGATGGATTATCCATGATAAGAAAAATCTAAGAAACTTGCTGTGTTTACAAGGGTTTTGGGTGATTGAAAAAAAATATTGAAAAAAAATGTTCTTTTTTTTGCCAGAATAAAAAACTCACTTATCTTTGCAACGCTTTAAAGGAAAAACGCAATAGTTCTTGAAAATATTGGTCCGGTAGTTCAGTTGGTTAGAATACGTGCCTGTCATCTCGCCTGAAGAAGGCGAGACGGGTTCAAGTCCCGGCTGAAACATCAGACATTAAGAATAAAGCTCATTAAAATATTGGTCCGGTAGTTCAGTTGGTTAGAATACGTGCCTGTCACGCACGGGGTCGCGGGTTCGAGTCCCGTCCGGACCGCCAAAAACAAAAGGTTGATTGTTAGCACAGTCAGCCTTTTTTGGTTATAGCCATGAGGTGGTTCGTATACATAATACAATCCCAAACAAAAGGAATTCTCTACAAAGGATGCACGTCCAGCATTGAAAAAAGGCTTTTTGAGCATAACAATAACCTGGGAAGATTTACCAAAGGCAAAGGCCCATGGAAGCTCGTATTCCTCAAAGAATTTGAAACAAAAAAAGAAGCGCTGATTTACGAAAGAAAGATTAAAAAGGCAAACAGTGAATATTTGAAAAGCTTGATTGAGCAATACAGAGAGCAGCAATCGGAGTAGTTCAGTTGGTCAGAATACCTGCCAGGGAAAAGACGGAATTCATGAGATGGATTGTGGAAAGAGGGTTTATCTCTCCTCAGCCTCCATATCGCTACCAAAAAACAGTTGCAACATTTCCTGGAAGTCATCTCTTTTTACCGGTTTAGCGAGATACTCATCCATACCCAGGGCCATGTATTTTTCACGATCGCCTTCAAATGCATTGGCACTCAGACAAATGACAGGAGGAAGGTCTGCAAATCTTTCCTTAAGAATTTGGGTGGCTGTAATACCATTCATTACCGGCATCTGGATATCCATCAGGATAAGGTCAAATTTTCGGGATTCATACAGCTCAATGGCCTGTGCCCCGTTGTTGGCAATGGTAACGGTATGACCAAGTGCCTTAAGCATCAGCCTTATTACTTTTTGATTCACCACTTTGTCTTCGGTAAGCAAAATGTTCAGGTTCTGGTGGTTCCTGAATTTATGGTGTCGGGGTTCCTTTTCCTGGCGTGATTCAGCAATCTGAGCCGTAAAAGTAAACCAGAAAGTGCTGCCTTTATTACTTTCACTTTCAAGGCCTATTTCACCCCCAAGCAGCCCAACCAATTCCTTAGAAATGGATAAGCCTAATCCTGTCCCTTCATAATATCGGGTATCTTTATCATCAATCTGTGAAAACGGACTGAAGAGCTTTTGCTGTAAATGGGCAGGTATGCCAATACCGGTATCTACTATCTTAATTTCAATCTTTACCTGTTGCTTCTCTGTTATCGTG
>SLQX01000062.1 GCA_007131245.1 Bacteroidales bacterium | reverse complement strand
TTCCGGGTGATGAAAGAGCGTAATCACCGATGGATACCACGCATGAAGGGAAGGATGCAAAGGAAATCGGTGTTTTTTGCAGTGGGAGCAGGTCACCTCTCCGGACCTGATGGTATCCTGAACCTGCTATCCATGGAGGGATACACCATCACTCCAGTGAAAGAATAACTTACGCCCTTTTCTCAAAATGACTCCCTGCACCACCCCCATAGCCAAGAAAAATCCGCGAATTTGGTTTTTTACTCTTACCAGGTACGCATGGATACTTAATGGCTTGCGGTGGGTTGTATTTCTGCATCAACCAGAACAGAAAAACCTTTCCCAATATAGCGGCTATTGCCTTAAAACTTATATCTTTAATCCTTTTTTAATGAGGGTATAAAGAGAGGTTTTCCCCAAAAAGGCAGTAGAAAGCATCTGGGATATCCCTCAACTGATCCTGTAGCAGAAACAAACGGAGGCAAAACCTGTCTCACCCAATATCCGGTACAACATTCAAACAAAAACACTATGAAACTTGCATGAGCATCGAGCGCTCAAAAGGAAATGAATAAGGTTGATCATGCAGGTTCCATCTAACCAATTATTTTAACACAATTATATTCAGATGAAAACCATTGTGTTTTTTACATTTTTCAGTCTTATGGTTGTCCATATGCAGGGACAATCAGGGTATACAGGTTTCAAACCCGACAATTCCAAGGTGCTGCCAACCCATTCGGAGGGTGCACTCATACATCATGATGCTCAAAAAAACTTTCTTGCCTATAACCTCAACATCCATTATGGGGCCATGTTGCCACATTATCCAGTTATCCAGAAGCTTAACAATGAAAACATCCGGGGTTTGGAGCTGCTAACATGGTTTCGCCAACCCAAAAACATGAACCCAAAAGCGATACCAGTAACAGGTGTGGGGTATTACTTCTCCAACCTGGGAAATCATGATGTTTTGGGAAATACCCATGCACTCTCCTTAAACCTTATGAGCACACTTGGGGGAGATAGGCTCCCCATACATTTCAAAGCCGGACTGGGCATTGCATATGCCACCCAAAAGCATGACCCCAAAAGAAATCCACAAAACCCAGCCATCGGATCACACATTAATGCCTATGGCCGTTTATCACTGGGGATGGAAGTGCTGCGGTGGAGTAATAAGTGGATTTTAACCCCGGGAGTTTCATTTCATCACATTTCAAACGGGTCGGTGGTGTCACCCAACCAGGGACTCAACCTGCTTACCTTTCATGTAGGGATGGAGTTTCATTCTTCACAAAGCCATTCGGGAAGTTTGGTCCTGAAAAAAAGGGAAGAGATTGAAAAGAAAAATCGCCTTACCATCATGCTGGCTGCCGGCATCAAACAGGTACACCGTACATTGGAAGATCAGATTGTCACTTCCAGCCTAATCATCGATTATGGGTATCCAATAGCTGCAGGAACAAGCATGGGGCTGGGGTTAAATCTTTTCTACAATGACACATGGGCCCAATTCCCTTATTTTTACAACCAGCAGCATAAAAAGCCCAGCCCATTTCAGTCGGCTGTTCACATTGGCTTCCGGCAAGATATCGGCCCACTGTCGCTGATTGTGCATCCCGGGATTTATATTCTAAAACCCTCGGAGCAAACACCATGGTTCACCAACCGCCTTGGCCTCAAGTACACTCTGCCAGCCAACTTTACTGCACAGTTTTCCATCAAACACCATTGGTTTGCCCTTGCCGATTATTTTGAGTGGGGCATAGGGTACAACTTCAACTGGTAATCACCTGTTGTTTTACAACTATTTAACATCTGCCAGGTCATGACTGCATAGCAACAACCTTTTGATCTTACTAAAACCCTGTTTTTACCAAAGTGAAACAACATATTAAGGTGCTGAGAATGCCGATAGCTGAAAGAAGTCAACCAGCAGGAATCACAGGCGGCAAATCAGAAAAGGGAAAAGGGAGCTATTCTGTAAAAACTGTAAAAATCAGGTTGTCGGGACATGAGAGGTTTGGGAGATCACTGAATGAAAATTATCATAAACAGGTATCTTTGCACAAAATTTGCAATAAAGGCGCCCTGGAAACCTACCGAAAAATTACAAAGTGGACAATCCTCGGCAATATGAGGTTCTAAATGGAGTTTTTACTATCTGTGGCAACCGGGGAAATGCCCGGCGAAAACAACCAGGAGAAAGTAATTACCAAGTTAAGAACCTGTTGAACTAATTATTTGTCACACATCACTATTAAAATAAAAAATGGAGCCAATTTTTATGCGTCGCGTTTTATTCGTTTTTGCATTAACAGGGATGGTGTCGCTGGCACACGCCCTGGGTCAGTCCACCAACAGTGAGCCATTAGCAGAAAATGACACCATTAAAGAAAAGTTTATCGACTTTAGCTCTGCAGAGGCTTCCGATTACATTATCCGTTTATTGCAGGAGGATGATCTATGGAGGCCTGCCGGAGATACCATGCGGCTTTCCCTGGAAAGACTGATCAACCACTTCAACGAACCCATGGACAGCGTAAAACACCGTCTTACGCGGTTCGAATATGACTCATTGGAGCTGTCCTCCACTTTCATTGCCCAAAGAGACACTATCCCCCTAAGGTGGCTCAATGACACAACATTTATAACAGACACCGTGCCCCTGGAACGAACACCCTTTATTACACAAAAAACCCTTTATACCAACCAGCTTGACTCAACCTATCTCATATTTTCAGAGAAAATACCCCGTTTTGATCTTCTCATTGATTCTATCCTTCACGCAAGGGATACCATTACCGAGGTATTTATTGATTCTGCTTTCCTGGAGTCCAGAGGAATACAGATGTACCAGCTGTCAGACGAAAGGATTATTCCACCCATCCTCCCTCCAGGGAGTAATAAGGCCCTGTCGTTTTCCACCGACTCTTCACAGGTTATTATCACTGAGTCAATACCGGCAGTTGTTGCAGATGATAAGTCTCCGTTTTACATTGTTCCAAACCAACAAATGCCCGACTCTTTAAAGTATGCTGTGCAGGAGCTTTTTAGATATACCGAGTCACGCGACTCAATCCTGGTCTACTTTAGTGATCTTTCAGGACTAAAAACACCCTTTTGGCTAACCACACATGAAGATGAACTGCAGCGACTGTGGGTTAAAAACCAGAGTAACGACTCCATCACCCTATGGATTGGTAATCCAACAAAACATGATATCACCCTGCAGCTGGAAGACCAGCTGCATGTGGAACGACGCCGCAAAAGAACCGCAGAACACATACCTATTACCACCATCCGTCCGGACAGGTCTTTGGCCAGCATCAAACCCCTGGAAGAAATTCCCGTTTACTGGAACTATAACTTATCAAGCTCTTTCAGTTTGAACCAAAACTTTTTTTCCAACTGGTCACGGGGTGGGGAAAGTTCACTGGCCACGATGCTCGATTTAAAGGCGGCAGCAAACTATAACAACACCGAAGCAGAAAGCCGCTGGACCAACAACGGTCGCCTGCGCTACGGTAGTATTGTAACAGAAGAACATGGTTTCAGAACAAACAGGGATGAGCTGGAGCTGAACTCACAATATAACAAAGTAATCAGGGAAAAAATTGACTTCAGCTCCGGATTCCATTTCAAAACACAAATTGCCAGGGGATATAACTACCCCAATGATTCGGTGGTCATTTCCAAATTCCTCAACCCTGCACGGTTTACCATTGGTGCAGGTATCGAATACGAACCCTTCAAAGAAACCACGCTCAACTTTTCACCCCTCTCTTACCGCAATACTTTTGTACTTGATACCACAGAGATTGATCAAACATCCTACGGTATTGATGCCGATAAGCGAAGCAGGCAGGAAATGGGTGGACAGCTGGTCATCAACAACACCCTTAGCCTGTGGGAAGACCTGGAAATCACCAATTCAATACGGTTGTTCTCGGGTTACCTGGACAAACCGCAAAACATTGATGTGGACTGGGAACTAAATATTGAAAAGCGGATAAGCTGGTATTTCAGAGTCAGTTTTAACATCCATATGATGTATGATGATGATGTTCGTTTCCCGGTGCTGGATAGCGATGGAGAACCGGTACTTTTACCCGACGGGAGTGAAAAACGTTCACCCAAAATCCAGCTAAAACAATTCCTGGGACTAACCTTTTCTTTTAATTTCTAAATCCATTGGAAAGACACGATGAGAAGGGTTAGTCAAAGAGTCAGCTATCTTTATTAATTGATAAGAAATTGGTTGTGATGAGTGTATAACCATAGGCCTTATACATGCCCTTTTATCTGTTAGCATTGTAATTTTAGGAGGGTGCGGCTCCTCGGGCAGTTTCAGGAAATAGAGCTGTGATTCCTGATAAGGTCTTCAAAAATACTATCAATGGCTTGCAAGGCTGCCAAAGCCCGTAAACCTTTTCGTTTGCTTATGGAGTTGCCTCTTTTTAGTGTATATTATTGCAGCATTTGCTGCATTCTTCTGGCTTTATCATTAATACCAAGAGCCATGTAAAGGTCAAACATCTCCATGATTGTAATTTGCCCTGAGGGCTCTCTTTCATAGGCTTTATCAAGCCAGTGAGCTGCTGCCTCAAAAGCGGCCTGGGTTTCATGCTTTGCCTGGTTCACCTCACTGCTCAGGGTCAACTTTCTTGCTTCTTCTTCTATCTCTACACCAATATTAAAGTAAGATGTGGCAATATGTACATAGGCCATTAAATGATCAGGCTCCAGGACAACAGCTTTCTCATAAGCCTCAATGGCCTCCGGGTATTGCCCGGCTTTCTGATAAATTAAGCCTTTGGTATAGGGGAAAATATATGCCAGGGAATCCCGTTTCATAGCACTATTCAATACCTCCAAAGCATCTTCCTTTTCATCTTTTTGGAAAAGATGGTCGGATAGCAGCAACACCAAATCTTCATTGTTTTCATACTTTTCAATACCCTTTCGAAGGGCTTTTTCTGCCTTCAGGGTATCCCCATTGCTTATGTACTGCGAGAACAGCAAGTGAGACACATTGGAGGAATACGTTTTTTTATCCAGCTTTTCTAAATAACCAATTGACTTTTCTACTTTTTGCCCCTCATAGGCTGCTAAAGCAGCATTGTAAATCAACCCTTTATCGGTTTCCACCGAAAGTACCGGGCTACGAGTAATCTTTATGGCCTGTTCAAAAGCCCGCAGGGCCTCCTTGTACTCTCTTTTTTTAAAGTGCCTTTCTCCCAGCTCCTGGAACTCATTGGCCAAAAGAACATAGTTGGGTGCTAGCTGTCGATCAGTTCGACTTCCCTGGTCGATTCTGCGAGCCCTTTCGTAAGAATAGACAGCAACATACAGCTGGTCTGTATACAGTTCCTTCAACTCGGGTTCATCCTCTTTTATGCCTTCCCGGTAAGCGTTTTGACACAACAAGCCACGAGCATACCATGTCCGGGGCCACTGGGATGCGTTTTCGTCATTAACCATCTCTTCAATTACATCACGAGCCTCCTCATATTGGGAGTTTTCGATAAGATGAAACACTGCAATAAACTTTCTCTTTTGCAGAGGTGAAAAAACAGAACAGCCGGTTATGGCAAAAAGGGTGATAATAAGCAATATCTTTTTCATAAAAAATACCTCTATAAATAAACAGGTTTAATGCAAGTAAACAAAAAACCAACGCTGTAAAACGCCATCGACTGCTACTACCAGCCTGACATTATACTCCAACGCAATATTTTCCCGGCCATTGTACAAGCCTGAATCAAATGAACTGCAAAGATAAAAATAAAGCCACAAATACAGGATAGTTCTGCTTTTGTCACCCCCTGTGTTATTATGCCCAATAACAACAAAAAAAAGCGTGCACAATCAGTCTGTCAATTTTTTACCTA
>SLQX01000116.1 GCA_007131245.1 Bacteroidales bacterium | reverse complement strand
GGTCTGTTCCGTCGAGCTGCAGCTGATAGTCTACACCCGTTTGTGAACCGTCGAGTCCCACTTCAATGCCATCTTCTCCTTCACAAATAACTCCACCACCGGTAACGTTAAAAACTTCAGGCAGGGGGTTAAACTGTATGTTGATGGTTTCTGAAACAGCCAAACAGCCATTTTCATCTTCAGTTTCTACATAATATTGTCCATCCTGGGTGGGGTATAAGAGTGGGGAGTCCTCGCCGATGAGGATTCCATCATTTACTTCATACCATTGATAGCTAACAGCATGCAGGCTGAAAGCCTCCAACTCTAACTCGTCTCCTTCGCAGGTTTCTACTTCACTGAGCTCTTCACCATTGGCGTAAACCACCACATCAGGGGTGTCATGGGTGCTAATGGTAATGGAGTTGGAAGTGCCCGGGCATGTGTCGTCGGTAACTTCCACATGGTAAATACCTGTCTGTGTTGCCAGGTAGGTAGGATCTGTTGCTCCGGTGATCGGCGCCCCGTCCAGGTACCACTGGTAGGTATTAAAACCGGGAGTGGCCTCTAAAAATGTTTCAATGTCTTCACCTTCACAATAGGCTGTATCATCTGTGGTGCTGATTTCCACATTGGGTTGGGGTATTACGTTTACGGTTACATCGTCGGTTACATCACCGCAGGCACTACTAATTTCAACTGTGTAAACCGTTGTAGTGGCCGGAGAAACTTCGATGGAAGCGGTTGTTTCACCTGTATTCCATTGATAGGAATTACCTCCTGATGCTTCAAGGATAGCAGTTTCTCCCTCGCAGATGGTTTGATCTTCACCGGCAGTGGCCTGGGATATGTCAATGGTTTCAATGGAAACACTTTCACCCAGTACAAAGCAATCACCTGTGTCATCATATACCGATAGACGGTAGGTTGTGGTTTCTTCAATAATAACCTCGGGGTTGGACTCATCTGTGTCGGCAATTAGCCCCGATTCGCCCTGGATAGTCCAGCGGTACTCGTAGGGGGGAACGCCACCCTGAGCTGTTGGGTTGCCGCCCAATGTAATTAAATCACCTGCACATACGGTGGTGGGCCCGTCGTAAATTTCTATTTCCAAATTACATTCATCCTTTAAGGCCGACTGCAAATCCGGATCCTTTAAAACATTCAGTGACTGTTGAACCTTTGTTCCCTCTTGTAGTTCTTTCAATTCTAACCTGGCATGAACATACTGGTTGGCAGCATCTTTCACCTGGAGATAGTAGACTCCCGGTTGCAACCGCGTATTTACAGGAAATTGTACTTGCCTGGCATGGCTTTGCTGCATATCATAGCGGGCTGGTTTGTATAGTTCCCACTGATATTCGTAAGGAGCAACTCCGCCTTTTATTTGGATATAAATTTGCCCGTCATCTTTACCTTCAGCCGATACATGTTGAACTTCCAAAGATTCAAACGTCAGCGGTTGTTGTGCAAAAGATAGTGATGATAAAAAAATGAGCAATCCAATTCCTGTGAATATAAAATACAAAAGCTGAAAGGATTTATCAACTCTCTTATTTATATCATCGTTGGGAGTACATGTATTCTTCATGCTTTTGAAGTTTATGGTTGATTAACTTTTTTCCTTTTAGATGCATTATTTTACCATAATTGCTGGGCGGGTTTTTATAATGCACTGGGGTATTTGTTGAATAAATAGAAATTGATTACGCTAAAATGCTATGTTGTTCTTTATGAACTTATTTGTTTATGGAGCCAGGGACCAAAACAAAAAATAAGTAAAAACATGTTAATTTATTTATTTGGTCGGCAAATCATGTTGAGCTATGGTCTTTGTTTTTGATAAGAATTTTGTTAAAATTGTTTATAGCCATTAGGTAATTCTTCTTAACATCTCTTTTAAAGAAATACTAGCAAAAATACCATTAAAAACCAATCTGTTCAACCGATTAACTCCTAAATTGACAGAGTAAAACACCCTTTTTTACTAGGTAAAAACACCTATAAAAATTTAAGGGTATGCCCGAGTCAATGTTTTTAGGGGTGTTTACGATGAATTAGCCATTTAGGTTATAAAAAAGGGGGTGTTTTTTAAGATTTGTTTTGTATAAAGTAGAGGCAGTTTTCATGAATCCTTTGCTCTATGCTGGATGTATCGGTTTTTTGGAACTTTTCTCCGGTTAACTTTTCAAATAATTCGATATATCTTTGGGTAATCATTTGGATGCGTTGGGGTTCCATTGGGGGTATTTTTTGGCCTGTTTGGCCTGTGAAGCCTTCTTTTATCAGCCACTCCCTTACAAACTCTTTGGAAAGCTGTTTTTGAGGTTGATGGTTTTTGAGCCGGGTTGCATATTCATCTGTGTAAAAATACCGGGATGAATCGGGTGTATGTATTTCATCAATAAGGTAAATTTTACCATCCTTTTTTCCGAACTCATACTTTGTATCCACCAATATGAGGCCCTGCTTTTTGGCCAGATCGGTTCCCCGTTCAAATAGTTTAAGCGTATAAGTTTCAAGCTTTGCATAATCTTCGCCCGACACAATGTTGTTGTTCAGGATTTCTTCCCGGGAAATGTCCTGGTCGTGTCCCTGGTCAGCTTTGGTGGTAGGGGTTATTATGGGGTGAGGGAATGCCTGGTTTTCCACCATACCTTCGGGGAGTTTGTTTCCACACAAGGTTCTTTTTCCCTGCTTGTATTCTCTCCATGCGTGTCCGGTCAGGTAGCCGCGAATAACCATCTCCACCTTTAAAGGGTCGCATTTGATACCCGCAGTAACCATGGGGTCGGGACAAGCTATCTTCCAGTTAGGTACAATATCGCTGGTGGCATCCAGGAACCTTGATGCCAGCTGGTTGAGCACTTGTCCCTTATAGGGTATCCCGGCAGGCAATACCACATCGAAGGCCGAAATGCGATCGGTGGCCACCATCAATAACAATTCGTCGTTGATGTTGTAAACATCTCTTACTTTTCCTTTATAAAAACCTTTTTGTCCGGGAAACTGGAAATTTGTGGATGTGAGTCTCATTTTTTTATGTGATTAATTAGCTAGGGTGATCATAGGAATAAAACTTACATGAGCACCGGGCTCTCCATCGGAAAAAAATGCTCATTCATGCTACTGTTCTCGCTTTTGCGAGGCTGACATCAGATCCTTTTTGTAATCAAATTATTTTCTGATCCATTCAATTGGCTGTATTTTTTTGGGTTCATTCATTTCGAATCATCCGATTTAACTTGTCGTTTTTCATTTTTCCCACTTTCAGTTTCTCCTTCGTAAGCTGTAATAATCTTTGTAACCAGGGGGTGGCGTACCACATCGCTTTCGTTAAGAAAAATAAAGTCGATACCTTTAATATTATTCAAAATACGGGTTGTAGTTATAAGGCCGGATGTTTGGTTACGTGGCAGGTCAATCTGTGTAACATCACCGGTAATGATGAACCTTGCCGACTTGCCCATCCTGGTAAGAAACATTTTTAGCTGGCTTTGGGTGGCATTCTGGGCTTCGTCCAAAATGGCAAAGGCGTTATCCAGTGTACGACCTCTCATAAAAGCAAGGGGAGCAATTTCAATGGTTTTATCTTCGATATAGGCATCCAGCCTGGCAGGAGGAATCATATCTCTGAGGGCGTCATAGAGGGGTTGAAGGTATGGGTCCAGCTTATCTTTGAGGTCACCTGGTAAAAACCCCAGGTTCTCACCCGCTTCCACTGCAGGGCGAGTCAAAATGATACGTTTCACCTCTTTATTTTTCAGGGCTTTTACTGCCAGAGCAACAGCTGTATAGGTTTTGCCGGTACCAGCGGGACCTATGGCAAAAATCATATCATGGGACCTGGAGCTTTCCACCATCCTTACCTGATTGGGGGTGCGGGCTTTAATGACCATACCGCTGCGCCCATGCAACAATATAGTTGGATTTTCGGCTTCCATTATGGATGAGAGAGTTTGTGACCGGGAAGAGGCTATAATTTCAAGGATAGCCTCGTCGGTAATTTTATTAAAACGATCAAAATGCTCCAGAATACTGTTGAACTTTTCCTCAAAAAATGCCAGTTCCTCCTCATCACCCTGTGCTTTCAGCTCATTACCTCTGAGGACCAGGCGTAACTTGGGGAAAAGCTTTTTCAATAATCTGAATCTTTCCTCTTTCAATCCGAAAATGTCGGCCGGGTGCCGTACATCAAGGGAGAAGAGTTTTTCTCCGTGTTGTTCTGTTGCGTTATTATTTTCTTTTCTCACCGGTGGGTATAAAACAAATTAGTGTATAATTTTTTTGCAAAATAACAAAATAATTCCTTGATGTGACTGCATATAATTAAAAATGTTGTATTATTAATGCCGGCTTTTGTTATTTTTGCAGTTACAGGCAGAAAGAATGTTGATAAAGGAAAAACAAACAATCATGGCCATAATAACACTCATCAGTGATTGGGGAATGAACAGTCACTACCAGGCTTCAGTGAAAGGTGCTATTTTAAAACAAATACCTGATGCCCGAATTATTGACATAACCCATACGCTGCGACCTTTTGATGTGATGAATTGCAGCTTTATTCTGAAAAACTCATACCAGGACTTTCCTGAGGGAACCATTCATATCATTGGTGTCAACACCGAAGCCAGTATGCAATCGCCTCATGTGGTAGTTAAACACAATGGCAGCTATTTTATTGGAGCCGACAATGGTGTGTTTTCACTTATTTTTGAACATGACTCCGTTGAAGCTTATGAACTCAACATCATGCAGGATTCAGATTATTTTACTTTTTCTTCCCGGGATGTCTTTGTAAAAGTTGCATCCATGATAGCTTCCGGCAAGCCACTGTCTGAAATGGGAGATCCTTACAAGGATTTGAATCGTATGTATGCTTTTAAACCGGTGGTGTCGCAGGACAAGATTGAAGGAAAGGTGATTTTTGTTGATGACTATGAAAATGTATTCGTCAATATCGACAAACAAACTTTCAGGGAGGTTGGAAAAGGTCGGCCTTATACAATAAAATTCCGTGTCCCGGGTTATGCTATCAGTTCATTGAAGACCTCCTATTCGGATGTGGCGGATGGGGAGAGACTGGCACTTTTCGGCTCCACCGGGTACCTTGAAATCGCCATGAACAAAGGCAAAGCATCCAGCCTGCTGGGATTGGGGCTCACAGATTCGGTAAGCGTTGAGTTTGAGCCCAGGTAAATTTTGGCCAACCATTTTTGTAAAACTTTTTACCAACGATGATTACACTTTTTTTTCGTGAGATCAACAACTTTTTCAATAATCTTATAGGCTATATTTCCATTGCCGTGTTTTTGATAGTCAATGGTTTGTTTCTGTGGGTATTCCCTATTGATTCCAATATCCTGGATTCGGGGTATGCAAGTTTGGATGGCCTGTTTACCATCGGACCTTTTGTGTTTTTGTTTCTCATCCCGGCCATCACCATGCGCTTTTTTGCTGATGAGAAAAAAAGTGGAACCATTGAATTCCTGCTTACCAAGCCCCTGAGCGACCTGCAGATTGTATTGGCTAAATTTTTTGCAGCCTTAACACTGGTGGTTTTTTCGCTCTTGCCCACCTTGATTTATCTGGTTACCGTTTATCGTTTTGGCTTTACCCCCGGAAACATTGATATGGGTGCCACGTGGGGCTCCTATTTGGGTTTACTGTTTTTGGGGGCAGCTTTTGTTTCCATTGGTTTGTTCGCCTCATCACTGACCGACAATCAAATTGTTTCTTTTGTTGTTTCCATCTTTTTATGCGGGTTTGCCTACGTGGGATTCGAATTTATCTATACCCTCGATTTGTTTGGTCATTTCGATTTATTTATCCGCAACCTGGGAATGTATGCACATTTTACTTCCATAAGCAGAGGGGTGGTTGACAGCCGTGATGTGATATACTTTCTCAGTATCATTGT
>SLQX01000263.1 GCA_007131245.1 Bacteroidales bacterium | reverse complement strand
CTGGATGATTTGCAGGAGTAAAGCATTTTTGATAATTTAGAGATGCGATAATAACTCCGGGGCCGGGCATGTTACTTTTTCCTGCCTCCCACGAAAAACACAATTACGCCGGCACCAATCACACCAACTCCTGCCCAGCGGGGCCATGTCACTTCCTTGTCTTTCTCCCGGGTAACCTCAAACTCGCCAATCTCTACAACGCTCTCCTCTGTTTTAAAGGCTATTCCACTAAAAATGGTAATAACGATACCAATAATGATTAATCCAATACCTAATTTTTTCATAATGAAGGATGTAAAGTTATTGTATGTTATACATATAACAACCTCCAAAAGCAAGGCTTGTTCATAATATCCATCCTTTTGTTTTTGGAAAACATATCCCTGTTGCTATTTGGGCGGGGTGCAACAGCATTGCTGATTCAGTTATCCAAAGCTCCCGGGGAGGGGGCTGCACTCCCCGGGATTAGATTGATAGTTGTACGTTACATCACATGCACAAAAGTGATCTTATGGGGATTGCCATCAAATATGCGGTCATTCCATCCGGCATCGGCCTGGATTTTTATTTTTGATTGATCCTTTTTTTGTACTTCCCAGTTTCTGATTATCTCATATTGGTTTTCAATGAAGGCATCATGCATCCGCTTAAGCTGGTCTTTATGCTGTGCAGGAACCACTTCCGTGAAATGTTTTCCAATCAATTCACTGGCTTGCCAGTCGTAAATATCGCAATACCTTTGATTCACCGACACAAAATACCCTTTGCTGTCGGTAATACATATTCCAAGTTCACTTTCCTGGTCTGTGATATCTTTTACTTTAGATGGTGCTTCAGTAATCGCATCTTTAATTTCACGGGTTTTTCTAAGGTTAATGGTGTTCATAGTGTCAAAATTTGTTTTCAATGAATAACTGGTTTTACTGTTTTGCGGTTCATTACTGATATAATGTTTAGCATTTTCAAATTGCACATATTGTAACCTAGGTAAATACCCTAATGTTTATTAAGTGAAAACCATTATCTGTTTTTTTAACGCTAAACAGAAAAGTTTTAAAAAATGTAAAAGTACGGTAGTCCGGTAAAACGATCATGGGGGCAAGAAGCCGACCCCTCCATCGCTATTTGCCCCCGCTGGGGGCTTTACGCATTTTATCAGCATATCAGCCAGGGCGTTACCTCGTAGAGGTGGCATAGCGATAGAAAAACAAGCGGTCAGTAGAACGTACCCACCCCAGCGGGGTGGGATAGCGATTTAAATAAGGTTTATAGAACGACCCACAGTTGAGCAGAATTTCAAATTTTGCTCACATTGAGGTGAAAAATCAGAAAATTTTTCCTGCAAAAGAATCACAAGTCAATCAGGCACTGGGTCGTTGAATTCATCTTTCCCTGGTTTGTTTCAGGGTTGAGCCCTCAAAAAAAAATACACATCTCCTGTGATTATTTTTCCATTTTTGCAAACTATGTAATGAACAAAATTTATTCTAAAGTGGACAAAGAGAAGTTTATATCGATCATCAGGGAGAATCAGCGGTTAATTTACAAGGTTTGTTATACCTATTGCAAAAATGGTGAAGACCGGAAGGATTTGGAGCAGGAGATCCTGGTGCAGTTGTGGAAATCATTGCCACGATTCGATGGGCGGGTAAAGCTATCAACCTGGCTCTACAAAGTAGCTCTTAACACAGCTTTTTTATTCCATCGGAATGAATCTAAGCATAATGAGCATAAAGCCATCATAGATGAGTCGGTCTTTCAAATTGCTGATAGCAATCCAATTCCTGAAAAAGAGGAGGTGATAGCTAAACTGTACCGGTTTATAGAAACCCTGAATGAGCTTGACAAAGCTTTGATGATGCTTTACCTGGATAAAAATAAACACAAAGACATTGCCGATATCCTGGGGATTACCCAAACCAATGTTGCCACAAAGATCGGCAGGATAAAGGGTAGGATGAAAGAGTATTTTGAGAAACTTTAATACCTATAAGATTATGGAAATGAATGAAATAACAAACGCATGGGATCAATACAATAACAGCCTGGACAAAAATTTGAGTATTGATGAGGATAAGCTAAGGCTTGCTGACCTTGATAAAGCCAAAGATCAGATGGAATACCCCTTAGCCTCTGAGATGGTTGAACTCATTGGAGGTTTACTGGTTATCGCTGCCGTTTTGCTGATATCCCTGGTTTTGATTGATGACCCGAAATATTTCCTGTTCGGGTTGATAACAGTAACCATTGGTGCTGTGTATGTTGGGCTAAGTTTAATCAAAATCCGGCTTTTAAAAAGGGTTAACTACTACGATACCCCTATTGTTAAACTGCAGCGTGAGCTGGCTTATACCAGAAGACGGTTTTTGAAATTCAGAGCATTTGAGAGACTGCTTTTCCCCTTGTATCTTTTGCCCATGTTACCACTAACCTCAAAATTAGTATCCGGTATCGATTTGTTTACCCAAATTCCCCTTTTTGCAATGAAGTTTGCAGGTGTTTTGGGAGTTGTTTACCTGATTATTTTCTTTATTCACAAACATCTTTATGACAAAAGATTCCGGGCGGTTGAAAACATAATTACAAGGTTAAAGGAGTTTGAGAAAGAATAGTTAACTTGACAAAATACATTAAAACTTACGAGATGAATTCAATGGGATCGCCTGTGAAACAGGCAA
The DNA here is from genome assembly GCA_007131245.1 of Bacteroidales bacterium. Taxonomy (GTDB): domain Bacteria; phylum Bacteroidota; class Bacteroidia; order Bacteroidales; family UBA7960; genus SKVR01. The sequence continues at coordinate 3,229 of SLQX01000263.1, read as the reverse complement.
AAAGAATTGTTTTGCTGGACTCTTTCCGGGGGTTGGCTATATTTGGAATACTCATGGTCAATCTTCCCCTAATGTACCAGCCCGTCACTTCATCTCTTTTGGCTGAGAAGGTTCAGATTTGGCCCTTTTGAGTGGGTGTGGAGATCTTTGACTTACTTAAAACCGCAACCTTTTAAAATTGAATCCGCAATAAAATACGGATATATAGGGTTAAATTTTCCCACTTAGGAGTTTGCAGAAACTTGAAAAGATATACAAAGCCCCATTGATTGCTTAGAATGTTTGCAATGTTTGGGGCTTTGTTCAATGAGTTTTTAGCGCTGCACAGTTTCCACGTCCACGGTAATTTCTTTAAGCCTTTGCTCCACTTCCGGGGTCTTACTTTCCTGGTAGCGTCCCCCGAGATGCTCTGCAAAAAACCTCTCCATGGCTGCCATAAAGGCCATGTTGTTAACCGGCCTTGCAAAACCGTGGCCCTCATCCGGAGCATTGAGGTATTCTACCGGGAATCCTCTTTCACGCAAGGCAACCACAATTTGCTCGGATTCAGCCTCCAGCACCCTGGGGTCATTCTTTCCCTGGACCACCATAAGCGGGGCAATGATCTCATCTGCAGCATTTAGCGGGGATTGACTTTTGAGTAGCTCCCGGCCTTCATCCGTATCCGGATCAGCCATACGGGTATGCATGGTTATTTTCGCAGCTTCCCAGTAGGGAGGGATAGATCTGAGTAATGTAACCAGGTTTGAAGGGCCGACAAAGGAAACCCCGGCAGCATATACATCAGGAGTAAAGGCGAGTCCGGCAAGGGTTGCATAGCCCCCGTAAGATATTCCAAAAATGCCAATCCGTTCAGGATCAGCAATACCTTCTTCTATAAGGTATTTTACCCCCCAGGTGATATCATCCTGCATCAGCTCACCCCATTGCTGGTTGCCTGCATTCAGAAATGCTTTGCCAAATCCTGTCGAGCCTCTGAAGTTGGGTTGCAGTACGGCATAACCCCTGTTGGCTAAAAACTGTACATAGCCTCTGTACCCCCAGTAATCCCTTGCCCATGGACCACCATGGGGTATTACCACAACAGGTAAATCCGTTTCATCAAACCCTTTGGGCAGGGTAAGGTAGGCCTGGATCTCAAGTCCGTCTGATGAGGGATACCTGATGCTTATCATGGGAGAAAGGTGTTCGGTGGGAAGTTCAGGTCGCGGACTATACTGAAAGCTCAACTCTCCATTTTCTTTGTCAAAAAGGTAAACTGTTCCCGGGTCGGTGTCCGCATAAGCATTGACCAGCCAGAAACGCTCATCTAAAGTGGAACTGAAAAGGAAAATTTCTTTATCATCCAATTCTTCCTTTATCCTGTTAAACATTTTCTCAAAGTCATCATCCTTGAAATAGCGCCTGATACGTTCATCCGTATAGTAGGTAACATATACTTTGTGTGTTTTCTCTGATATCACCAACCCGCCAAAATCAGCTTGATTTTCAGGGTCTTTCTCCACAAATTCCATTTCACCCGTTTCAATATCCATCAGGTAAAGCCTGGACAGGTTGTTATCCTCACCCACATTGGACACCATGTAAAAATGTTGGTTGTCTTCTTTAAAAGCACGGGGAGAAGCAGATTCCAGCACGCCCCATGAATAAAGCAAGGTTTCTTCTTCACCTATTCTCCACAGCTCATTTGTGCCGTCTAATTGCGATCGGCTGGCTAAGCGCAGTTGATCTTTATGGTCAAATATCCAGGAGGTGTAACGATTTGTGTTTTCGCGTATTAACTTCAAATCACCGGTGGATATTTTCAGGCTGTAAAGGTCGTGCCATGACTTGTCACGATCATTCAATCCTACAAACATTAAGTCAGGGTCAATGCGTGAAGTGTGATATATATATACTCGAACACCTTCCATATCCGTTAGTGCGCGAGCTTCCGGCATCTCACCCTCCCGGGCCTCACGGGGATCAACAGCATAAATGTTAAAATTCTCATCTCCACCTTTATCCATAACGTATAGCAGGTATTCTCCATCCCTGGACCAGAAATAGCTCATAATAGGGCGCTGGGTTTCAGCAGTAACGGCAACCGCTTCGTCAAAAGATGCTTCCCTTTCCTTTACCCAAATATTACGGGTGCCATCATAAGGCCTTAAAAATGAAATATACGCCCCATCAGGTGACAAACGGCCACCAGATATAATGGGGTCATCAAAGAATATTTCCCTGTCAATCAGCGGAGGTAGCTGTTGTCCCCGGGTTTCACTTGCAAACAACTGCCATAAAGTCAACCATATAATGGCAATCCAAAATAGTTTTGTTTTCATGATGATTGGGTTTTGAATCAATAAATCATATTATTATAGCTTGTACCGGGTTAACTCTGTTCTTTTCATGGGGTTCCAGATTTTCGTTGGTTAACTACAAATATAATTATTCCAGGGTTAACCTTGCAAGGGATGAATCTTTGAATGTTTACCTGTTAAGGAACTCCCTTACGCTCAGTGACAGGAGTGATTACCATACTACATGTTGTTTATGTATGGGAAAAACTCACTTCTCATCGCCTGTCTTTATTTTGTGCAAACCATTTACAGGCAGCGGTTTATGTCAGAAAGTAATTTGATAAATAATGGTTCTGATGACTGCTCCACCATATGTGGTGGTATATACATAAACAACGTTATTATTTACAATTTAATCGGTGTTCGTTAGCTCAATTTGTTCCGTTCATTCTCTTTGTTGAGCGTAGTGTTCATGTAAGTACATTGCTAAAGCCTCTAAAATTCATTATTTACAAATTTCACCAAAGGGGTGTTGTAGCCTGTCTTTGTTTGGGTTTTCTCACATAGTATGAGAGAAAGGGTGTTGCCCGGGTGTTTAAGGCGTCTTTAAAGAAATTCCTTTCGCACTTTTGCCATTTTACATAAATGCTGCACCTCCCAGGATAGCTCCAAAAACCGCTATTAGCAGAATAATTCCAATAAGGGAAATGGCCAGACCCGCAATGGCGAATCCTTTGGGTGTTCTGAAAACCCCAATGGCTGAAAAGATTAAACCCAGTAACCAAAGAAACCAGCCTATAATAGGAACCCATCCCAAAAATATGGCTATTAAGGCCAGGACGAATCCTGCTGTTCCCATGGCATTTGATTTTGCTTCTGTTTGATTAAAAATCACTGTTTGTCCTGTTTGACCCTGTGGGTTTAGTGCTTCTTGTGTCATTTTTTTT
>SLQX01000058.1 GCA_007131245.1 Bacteroidales bacterium | reverse complement strand
TCTTGCTAAGTTTTTTTACATCTTTGGTGATTCTGTAATTGATAATTTTAAAGTCTTCAGCAAATACACAAACGCTTGAAAGACCAACATTATTTTATTTTGTAATAATCGGATTTTTAATTTCTGCATGTTAAAACCGGCGGGTGCCAAAAGGAGGCCTTGAGGTTTGTGGAATACTGTAATAAAGTGTAATAACTCCAAACATATAGGCATCCGAGTTAAAGGGGTTTCCCCGTTGTTGGCCAGGTGCTGTTACGGTTTCGGGGAGACTATTATTGGTTGGGTTTGCAAAATACTCCGCAAGTGCAACCTTTCCTGGATCATCGAACATCTCACTGAAAACTGCAGGGTCGACATAAGTAGTACTTACATCGTCCATGTAGTCTGTAAAAGTTTTCCTGAAGCCGTACTCGATGCCAATGGAGAAATCGGGGTTGTCAAGATAAAAAAGGGCCCCAATGCCAAAGGGGATAGATAAAGAAAACCGGGAATATTTTTCACGCGTAGGGAAATATCCCTGTCCTTCGGTTCTCAGGGGTCTGAGATTGTACCATCCGTTTGGGGGCAAGTCATCTACATTTTTTATGGTTCCCTGGTAATTTTCTGACTCAAAGTAGCCCTGGGGGTTAAAGTAAAAGCCTGCAAGCCCTGCGTGCACATATAATGAAAATCCAAAGCCTAACTGCCCTCTTAATCTGGTTATTCTCCGGTAACGTGCTCCCGCCCTGTCGTAACTGAAAAAATAGTACTGCAGGGTGCTGGATAGCTCCCAAATGGGTGAGCGAAAATGAATATTGCGATTGTTGCGAAAGGGTTCGGAGGTGTTTTTGTCGTCACCAGCTATATACCCAAAAGTAAGATTTCCGGTAAGGCCCAGGCTTTCAAAAAGCATATACCGGTATCCTGCAGTAATAGCAGGTCGTATTGCCGAAAAATCAAAATCCTTAATGCCTTGTATTCCATGTGAGCCTATGTCGTCTGCCCCGCCAAGTTCTCCCATAAAGCCGGTAGCACCTAACCCGAAAATTAAATGATGCCTGTCACGTTCCCAGCTTTGAGAATACCCTTGCAGGACTGTACTTAGTAGCAATACACATAAAAATATAGTTTGCTTCATGTGTTTTTAATTAATTTTTTCACACACCTGTTTCATTGCAGGTTAGAGAGTATTCAACAAAATTTTCCTATCCTGTTTAGATTCGACTTGCTATCTCTCAAAGACTTGTGTTGGATGTTGTTTTTATGTTTGGCTACACTGAGTGCTTGCCGGTTGTTTTCTGTTTAATTGTTTTGTATTTAAGGGTTTGCTTTAAATTTCTTAAGATGTAAATGTTTGAATGACTGCAAATTTAGTTAAAATTACGGAATTTATAGCTTGAAATCCAATAGAATGTAAACTGGTTAATACTTTGATGTAATGTGTTTCTCACGCCAGTCCCAAATACTGTTTTTATTTTTTATGTTTAATGTTTGTTGAGCGTTTAGCGCTCCAGAAATCTACATTTGCCTTAAACCAAACAAATAACAAGTCAGTTCCTTTTGTCGTAACCCCAGGCCAATTTGTTTCTTATGGTTTTAAAAAAATCTTTGTGCTCAATGCTAATTAGGTTTATTTTAAAGCCTGCTTTTCGTATGTAAAGGTCTATGGGGTTTTGAAGGGGGACAGACCTGGAGTCCATAATCAGCAGGTGGTCTTTTATGCGCCCTTCCACTCTTAGTTTTATAATAGAATTGTCTTTTAATACAATGGGCCTCACAGTAAGATTGTGGGAGGCTATGGGTGTAATGATAAAATTTTCGCTGTCAGGAGAAATAATGGGCCCGCCGCAGCTAAGAGAGTAACCGGTTGATCCCGTGGGTGTGGCTACCATGAGTCCATCTGCCCAATAGGTATTCAGGTAGTGTCCGTTTACAAAGGCACTGATGGAAATCATGGTGGTAGTATCCCGTTTGATAAGGGTAAGCTCATTGAGGGCATAAGGGAAGTTACCGAAAAGCTTTTCACCTTTGGTCTCAAGCATCAATAACGATCTTTGGTCAAGCCTGAAGTTCCTTTCTTTCAATGCTCTTATGGATTCTTTCATGTGATCGGTGGATACCGAAGACAGAAAACCTAACCTGCCTGTGTTAATTCCCAATACCGGTATCTCTGAGTCACGTATGTAGGGGAGGGTATCGAGCAGTGTGCCGTCTCCACCTAAACTAATCATACAAAAGCATGTACGGGGTATCTCTTTGTGGTTGTGAAAAACCTGAACCGGTTTTTGGAAAGAAACCCCGTTTTGCAGAAAGGTATAAAACTCATGCTGCACATAAAAAGTGTGGGTGTCGGGCTCCAGCAGGCGAATCATTTTCTCAACTGCTGGGAAATAATCGGGTGCAAACTTTCTGCCAAACAGAGCTATATCCATAATAAGGTTTTAGAGTAAATCCAGCCTTCTGGAATCCAATTTTAAAAATGTGAAAAGAAAAATGGTGAATGCCCATAAGGAGGATCCCCCATAGCTTATATATGGTAAGGGAATACCCATAACAGGGACCATGCCAATGGTCATTCCGATATTTACCATGAAGTGGAAGAACAGTACAGATGCCAGGGCATACCCAAAAACCCTGCTGAAGGAGGACCGCTGACGTTCTGCCAGTATAATGATCCGAATGATTAGTGTCAGGAATAACCCAATTAGCAATGTGCTACCCACAAACCCCCATTCTTCGCCAATGGTGCAGAAAATAAAATCCGTGCCCTGCTCGGGGACAAAGCTAAATTTTGTCTGGGTACCCTGCAGGAACCCTTTCCCGGTTAACCCTCCACTACCAATGGCTATTTTCGATTGATGGAGGTTGTATCCGGCACCCCGTAAATCAACCGTTTCGTCAACAAGTACCGCAATTCTCAACCTTTGGTGTGGTTCGAGTATCTCATTGTAAGCATAATCAGCACTGTATACGTAACCATTTACGAGTATCAAAACTACCAGGAGTTGCTTTACAGCCGATGGTTTTTTTCTCAGGAAGATTGCTGTGATTATGCCCAGGATCGTGAGTGCACCCATAATATAAAACTCATTGACCAGCAATGTCATTACAAATAAAATTACGGCAAGAATTCCCAGTAGCAACAGCCATCCTGAAATATAGCCTTCTCTGTACAATACAATGACAAAAGAGGAAAATACAAGCGAGGTGCCCATGTCGCTTTGCATCACCACCAGAACAAAGGGAATTGCTATGAGGATAAAGGGTTTGATGATGACCTGGAAAGTTTTGGTACGGGTTTTTGACTCGTAAATAAGCCGGGCCAATGCCAGGGCTGTTGCATATTTTACAAACTCAGAGGGCTGAATAGCTACACCTCCCACGTGAAACCAGGCTTTGGTAGCGTTTACCGTTACCCCAAACAGCAGCACTCCTATGAGCGATATGATACCCACGCCAAATATGATATAGGCAAATGCAGGAAAAAACTTAACATCCATTATCAGGATAACAACTGCCAGCACCAATGCTGTGAGTATCCAAACAAACTGCTTGCCGTAGTGCTGACTGAAGTCAAAAATACTTTGGTGGGTGTCTTTAATTTCAGCAGCATAAACCGATAACCACCCCACTATAATGAGGATGAAGTAAACAAGTACGGTGAATTTGTCGATGTTTTTAAATATGCTAAGTTGTGGTCTCATGTTAGAGGGAATATAGTATTTGTTCAAAGGTTGGGCTTTGGAATAATTGTTTTTGAATATTTGCCAGCATGTGCTGTCCTTCAGGGCAAAACGCTTTGTTTTTCAAAACAGAAAAATCCAACCGTGTAACATGTTTATGTAATTACGAATAAAACGCTTAAAGGGTTCTTAAAATTTTGCATCAAGAATTCTTTGTTCAAACCAGCCCCTTTTAATCTCTCCTGTTAAATACTTTTCAACCATCAGGCTTGATATAGGGGCGGCCCAGGCAGCTCCACTTCCTGCATTTTCCACAATTACCGAAATAGCTATCTGGGGTTCTTCCACCGGTGCAAAAGCAATGAAAGCAGAGTGGTTTTCTCCATGGGGGTTTTGTACAGTACCTGTCTTTCCTGCCATGGGGATGTCAGGGATCCTGGAAAACCGGCCTGTACCTGCCTCCACGGTTTCAAACATAGCCTCAGCCATGATTTCATAATGCATAGAATCAATGGTGGTGTAGTTGGGTTCAATATAATCGGGGTTCAGGTTGTCAGGAGCCCCAATGGCTTTGACTACATGGGGGGTGTGATAAAAGCCCCTGTTGGCCACTATAGCAGCAAAGTTGGCAAGCTGTATGGGTGTGGTGCCTATTTCTCCCTGCCCGATTGATAGTGAAATAACGGTCAGTGCTCTCCATCCCCTTGTGCCATATACCTGGTCGTAGTAGTCGGCGCTGCCTAATAGACCCGGCAACTCATGGGGTAAATCGCTGTTGAATGCCCTGGCAAACCCCATGCTCATTAGATGGTTACGCCAGTTGGTGAGGGCTTCCTGCATGCTTTCAAATTTTGGCAGCTCCAGAGTATTACGAAATTGAATGGCTGAAAACGTGTTGCAGCTGTGTTGTATAGCAGTTATAGGGTTTACAGGCTGCGGATGGGGCCGGCATCGTATGGTTATTCCTCCACTGCGATAGTGGCCGGGGCAGGAATAGGTAGAGTTGGCATTGATGCCCCCTTCCTGCAAGCCAATGAGAAAGTTAGCCGTTTTGAAAACTGAGCCGGGCGGATAGTTGGCCATCAGGGCCCTGTTAAACAAGGGGTTGAGCGTATCGGCCTGCAGCATCCGGTAATTGCGTGAGCGCACTCTTCCTACCAGCAAATCAGGGTCATAACCCGGTGAGGTTACCAGTGCAAGGATTTGACCCGTGGAGGGTTCAACAGCCACAATGCTACCTCTCTTGTTTTGCATGAGTTTTTCACCATAGATCTGTAAATCCATATCCAGCGAGCTGTACAAGTCGGTGCCTGCCACTGCCATGGTGTCGTACCTGCCATCCTGAAAAGAGCCTATGGCACGGTTTAAAGCATCTACCATTACAATGCGGCTACCTTTATGTCCCCGCAACTCTTCTTCATAATGCTTTTCTATACCTGATATTCCAATGTAGTCCCCCTGCCGGTAATAAGGTTCGTTTTCGATGACAGACGGGCCCGCTTCACCTACATAGCCGAAGGTGTGGGCAGCTATGGGGTGCACATACTTGCGTAAAGTACGGGGTTGTACAAAAAATCCCGGAAAACGGAAAAGTTTTTCCTGTATAGCGGCATAGGAATCTTTAGAAATCTGTCTTTGAAACAAAGAAGGGGTAAAGCGGCTGAAGTGCCTTGCCGATTGCATCCGGTTGTCAAATTGCTCACGGGTAATATCAAACAGGGAGATAAACTCTGTGGTGTCAATCTCACCTACCTGGGCCGGGATTACCATCAAGTCATAATAGGGCTCATTGTAAACCAGGAGCTCACCGTTGCGATCGTAAATAAGGCCACGGGCCGGGTATTCTGTAATTGTACGTTGAACATTGCTGCTGGCATAAACTTTATAACGGTGGTCGATTACCTGGATATAAAACAATCTGGCCAAAAAAATAATGCCCGTTAAAATGATAAATATGATGATGAAAACTCTGCGCCGGGAAGCATGTTCTGAGCTTTGATTTGAATTGAGCATAGTGTTGTCAGGAATGAGGTAACTTGGTAAGACAAAAATACAAAAAAGGTCGGTTTTTTTTAGTATTATTGCATAGATGCATTATTCCTGAAGTGAAATTCTGGTGAAGATTTCTTATAAAACCCATTTACCAGCCTTTTGAGGTATAGCATCCCTAAAAGAAATTATAAACATCAAATGTGGGCATATGAGTAAAATAGTTGTATTAGGCGCAGGTATGGTAGGCAGAGCCATTGCCATTGACCTGTCAGAAAAGCATGATGTTACTTCAGCCGATATTAACGAGAAGGCATTGATAAATCTTCGGGACAATTATCCCATCAAAACAACCCCCATCAACCTGATGGAAGAGGAGAAAGTACAGGAGCTTGTGCGTGATTTTGATTTGGTTGTTTCGGCGGTTCCCGGTTTTATGGGTTATGATACAGTGAGAAGTGTGATTGAAGCCGGCAAAAATGTGGTGGACATTTCATTCATGCCCGAGGATTACATGGACTTGAATGCCCTGGCGGCCAGAAAGGGCGTTACTGTTATTACCGATTGTGGTGTTGCTCCGGGTATGCCCAACCTTATAGCAGGTTATTTCAATGAAGTTATGGAGCTGGACACCTTTGAGTACGTGGTGGGAGGATTGCCCAGGGTTAAGGTTTATCCTTTTTATTACAAGGCCCCGTTTTCTCCCATTGATGTGGTGGAAGAGTATGTCAGACCCGCCAGGTACCTGGAGAAAGGGCAACAAATGACCAAACCTGCCATGAGTGAGCCTGAGTTGATGTTTTTTGACCAGGTGGGAACCCTGGAAGCTTTTTATACCGATGGGCTGCGATCATTGTTGAAAAATCTTTCTCACGTGTCCAATATGAAAGAGAAAACCCTGCGCTATCCGGGGCATATTCAACTTATCCAGGCATTGAAGACAGCCGGTTTTTTTGACAAAACACCGGTTACCATTAACAATACCGCCATCAGGCCCATCGATTTTACCAGCAAAATCCTCATCAATGACTGGAAGCTGGAGCCCACCGAACCTGAATTTACGGTGATGAAAGTAATGCTTAAAGGGAAAATGGATGGAAAACCCAGGGATATTACCTATGAGCTGTATGACACCTATGATGAGAAAGCCAAAATATCATCCATGGCACGTACCACCGGTTTTACAGCCACAGCACATGCTGAGGTGATTTTGCAACAAAAGTTTACCGGTAAAGGTGTTTTCCCGCCTGAACTGGTGGGAATGGATGGGGAGTGCTTTGAGTTTGTAATGGATTACCTCAAACAGAGAAATGTGGTTTATAAGCGGACAGATAAGTAGATGTTTGGGTTATAAGAGGTATTGACCATTTTTCATCAGTCTGTTTTGAGTTGTGCTTTATAAGTCCGGGTTCACGGATACGCTTTTAAGGTATTGGTCAGCTTCTTTTACGGCCTGAATAAGTTGTTGCTGGTTTTGTATGGTAAGTTGTTTTGCCATTATCAATTCATTTATCCTTTCCCGATCTTTCCCCATGCTGCTGATAAACGATCTTCTTGAAGGTCTCAGCTGGACAATCTCACCAGAGGTGTTTTTAAGATAGTAAGATTGTGTTTTCTGCAGAATTCTTTGGTGGGAAACGGTTTCTCCTGTCCTTACAACTTCCGATCTTGCACTGATTCGTTTGTGGTGAGTAACATACAGTTCCAGATCACCCTTGTAAAGTTGCTGTGCAAATTGCATGGCATCAGCTCCCGTGATGGGGTTTTTGACAGGAATTTTTTGGAAAGTAAGAGGCTGACCCCCATCTATATCTATTGTAAATTTATTAATAAACCCACGATCCAGCATAATGTGGTTGAAGACCCCGGGAGAAAGCCAGAATAACTCATCAAGGAGCATATTGTATTTCAGCAATTGGTTTGTATATACTTTTCCCGATTGGGTTATGATGTCACCTTTTTTCCAATCATCAAAAAGAAACTGACGGCCTGAATATGCCTGTGGAGGGAAGAAAATTTCCCCGGGAAGATAGACCTCATTAAAAACATGCTCATCCGGAGGCATTTCAGCCTCAATGTTATTTGTGAGCAAAAAGAATAATATAACCGGAGTCAGTAATATCTTAAGGTTGTTTTTCATCGTCGAGAAAAATAAGTCGTTAGGGTGCAGGTTTTACAATAAAATCTTTATGGTGTTCAATAACTCTTCCATCGGGGAGCATGCCCTTTATAGTAATCCTATAGTTTCCTTCCAGGTCAGAGGTGTAAAACGAGAACTCAAAATCATCTGAAAGACCGTTGATGCCGGGGCTCCAATATAAAAGTTGTCTCAAATCCGGTTTGTGATGCCTGGGGTTTTCTTGTTTATTGTATTTGGGTTGCATCAACCGTGTATTTGGTTTGAGTTGAGTGGTTTGAACGTTTTTTCCATTCAGAAAGTAGGTGTAATCGCGGTACTCATCATCTGTTAGGAAAATCGACACTACCCCGTCAAAAGCAAGATCGCCCACAGCCCATCGTGTGTTTTTGGTTTCTATCCGGTCAATTTGAGGAGAATTGAGATCCATGACTCTTTGGTTGGCTTTGTGTAAAAGTAAACCATCCAAAAATATGGCTGGTGGATTGTCGAAATAGGCAAAGTCTTCTCTTTCGTTGAGCAATCTGATACTATAACCTTCATCCTGGTGCCTGCTACGAACCGGGTACAGCAGTTCTCTTGATATCTCCATAAAATCATCCAGTGGCTCATACTCTGAAGGGATTACGGTATGGTCAGGGGTGGAGTAAACTTTATACGCAAAGTTTTGCCATTTGTCGGTGGTGATTGTGTCAACAAGGTCTATGGAATAGGCTTTAACAGCCCTTATAACCTCCTGGCTTGTGAGCACATAATCGCGTGTTTGGGGACGAAAATCATACCTGGGTGGATGATATTTTGCTGTGTTTTCATAGCGGTTATCCAGTTGAATATCCAGGGAGTGGTCATGATTTGAAAAATCGCGAAAGGATAAAAACACCTCTTTCCCAAGATAATAGTCGTTCAGCAGAAAGAAAAACCGGCCATCCTGGTTGGTTTTGGTATACATCAGTGATGCAATGGTGTCAGGAGTTGTTAAAACAACAGAAACATTGGGTTTGTATTGTTTTAGGGCTTTGTCCCAAACTCTTCCTGAAAAAATGACCGACGCTGTTTCTGTTAAAAACTTCCTGTTATGCTTGTTCTGAGGAGATTTTTCAACAGCAAAAGTTTTGTCTGGGGGTTGGTTTTGCTGAAAAAAAGCATGTACCGGACTGACAGAAACAGAGTATATTCCAGCTTTGAAAGTAGAGTCATTCACCCGAATATGCACATCCATTTTCTCCCGAAGATCTACTACTGTTTTGGCTGGTTTAATGGTTATGGTTTGCTCCTTATTAGTTTTCTGATATTCATGGGATAAAACATTATGCACTCTGCCGGAGTCAAGAGTAGGGATAGAAGTGGATGTGTCTTCACGAACCTGTTTAATGTGAGATATTTCTTTGTCAAAGCGGTTAACAATATATACATGTTTGTGGCCGTAGCATTCCTGAGGTTGATTTCTCAGGTAGTTGGTGAATCCCACAAGCTGGTAGAAACCTGTTTGCAGGGTATCTTCAATGTAAATGCTGCTGGCATAAGAGTTGTTATTGAGTCTGCCTGATGTTTCATAGATGGCTTGGTGATTTTTATCAAGGAGTACCAGGTTCATAATTTTGCTTTGGGCCTGGGTCTTATGGTGAAAAATGCCGGAATTGAAAAACATACTTTCTCCGGCAATGTAAATATCCCTGTCCGTAACAACAGAAACAACCTCATTGCAGTTTTCGGAAAAATCGTCACCATTCAGGGCCCCTACATTTTCTGTAAAAAAGAACAGGAAGACAAATAATGCCATGACTCCTGCAGCTTTCTTTAAGAGCAAACCCCTGCAGCTTTTTGGTTTTGGCATAAAAGGCCTGGTAATGCTTGAACCAGGAGCTTTGGATAAAATATTACTTGTAGAAGAGTGAATCATATCAGGTTCATTGAAAATATTATGTTTTATGATGATGATGCCTTTTGGGGGTAGAAAGACTCATGCTACCCCCAAAGTAACCCTATTGAACATGTTTTAAAAGTTGTGTCATATTTATTCAGTAATAAGCCTGACAATCTCCTTCCTTTTGTCACTGCAATACCCAGAATTCAGGCACCGTTTCAAGGAAGCAGCGGTGTTCAGGCAAAAACGACAAATCCGGTATTTCATTAAATTCGATGTCTCCCGGAACGGGCGGTTCTTTGTTCAGAACAAATGATTGTTTTTCAGAACCTGAAACTTCAAATAGCCCCAGAACAATTTTACCGGGCTCAGTGATGCACGTGATATTTCCTTCAAGCTGGGTTGCAACTGGATCAAATAATGCATTATCTGCCGCAAGTTGCTCTTTCATGGCCCTGTAAAATGAATATGCTTCATCGGTCAGACCTAGCTTGTTGGTTAACAGAATCCGGGCATCAATACTACCATTAAACGAAAGGGGAATATGTTTTTTTTCTTTGGGGACAAAACCCAGTGAATGCTGGTATAAATCACCCACCACAGATTCGAATTCAGGGTCAACCAGGTTGACATCGCCCTTTAATGGTCTTTTGGTGCGGCAATGCAAAATGGGGGGGTCATCTGCACTGTAGATGGTACAGTAGTCATGGTCATGGGGTACGAAAAGGGTGCATAGTTCAAAATGGATTCTTTCACGATACTGGTATAATATCTCTGGCTGGAAACGTATTAAATTTGAGAACTGGTCATCCGTATTTAAATCGGTAAAAACTTCTACCCCTTCCATATAAGTGGGGATAGGTTCACCCATATTATCCGGGATATCTGTAAGCTTTGAGTCATAAAAACCATAAACCGATTCAAGCGGTGAAACCGGGTTGAGTTCTTGGGGGAGAGATTGATAAACATGCCCACTGCGAAGTTCTATGCGAAGCGTATATTGCTGGTTTTCTTCTGCCTGAATTTCCTCATTTACATACACTCCTGGCTCCTGTTCGCTAAACGTAAATTTTTCTCCATCCTGATTTTCCACATAGACAAATGCAAATCTTACGGGTTGTTGCTGAAGTTCCTGTCCAAACCCTGTGGTGTTTTGAAGAACAACCTTTTGAGGTTCATCCTGATTGGTTAACAAAGCCCTTACCACTAAAACTTCCTCACTGAGCTTTGTATGGCCATCATACACCTCTGTACAGGAAGAAGCTATTGTTGAGGCTACTGCCAGTAATAAGAGGTATTTACTATGTTTGATAAAAAGTTTCATAACCCTGTATTAAAATGAAAAATTATAGGTTAATGTAGGAAGTGGTACCCCGATGATGTACATTTTATAAAGGCTGAAATGTCTGAAATCATTTTGGTTGCTGGGGGTATCTTTTTGGTAGAAAATGGAATAGGCATTTTTCCTTGCATATAGGTTAACAATGGAGAGTGTCCAGCTTCCTTTCCAACTTCGTTTCTTTTTAAGGTTCTGATCCCAGGTTATGGCAACATCCAGGCGGTGATAGTCGGGCATGCGGTATTTGTTTCTGTCGGAAAAGTAGATGATTTGGTTGTTGTCAAACTCATAAGCAAACTCAGGCAGAGTGGTGGGGCGGCCTGTGCTGTAAACAAAAGTTGAATTGATTCTCCACCTGCGCGATAGGTTGTAATTTGCATTCAAAACAAGGTTGTGGGGTTGTTCATGGTTGGAAGGGAAGTATTCATTGCGGTTAATTTGCATTTCCGGATGTTCACCACTGGTTCTGTATCTCGAAAGAGAAAAGGTATAGCTGAACCATCCGGTGAGGCGACCACTCAATTTTTCAATGGATAGCTCTGCTCCATAATTGTATCCTCTGGCATTCAGTAGGTCCGTTTCAATGTTTTCGTTCATTAGCAGTTGTGCCCCATTTTTATACTCCACGACGTTTTGCAGGTTTTTGTAATACACTTCCAGGGATGTTTCAATGTTGTTTTGGGCGAAGTTTTTAAAATACCCCAGGGCAAACTGGTCGCTTCTCAGGGGTTTGACATACGTGTCGCTGAGCTTCCAAATGTCCGACGGGTTCATAACCGATGTATTGGACAGCAGGTTAATGTACTGATGAATACGGTTGTAGCTAAACTTTAGCGAGCTAAACTCATCCCAGCCGTAGCGCAAGCTGAGCCTGGGTTCTGCGCCATGGTAACGGGCTACACTTTCCCTGTCCTGGTAAACTATGCTGTCAGTTATGGTGAGCGGGCTTCTGGGCTGATCGGGCTCATACTTGAAAACCTTTGATGGGCCAAACATCTGGTAGAAGGAGTATCTTAAACCGACTTCTATATCCCATTGTGGGCTAATGTTTATGTTGTCACTCACATAAACGGCAAATTCAGCGGCATTTTCCTGGTCAATTTTATTGGGTACGATATACGAATCCTGGTGTGAGGGTTCTATATGACCGGGGTTGATCCTGTAAGATATGGAGTTTACACCCATCTCCAGTGAATGTACATCGGTGGGGTAGTAGTTGAAATTCCATTTGGCACTTTGGTAACGGATGTTCGAGTTGAGCCTGTATGCATTCCCAAAGTTTGTGGAAAGGTTTTCCTCCACCTGATAAAAATAGTTGCTGAATCCCACGGTCAGGTTGGTTCTCAGGTTCTCTGCAAGCCATCCTGACCACTCCAGGGAGCCGATTTGTGACTTGTAGTTGTATTGTGATTGGGCTGCCATCATAAAGTTGTCTTCACTTTGGTAGCCAAAAACAGAGAAAAACTGCCTGTCAGATGGTTTGATGTTTATGACTCCTGCAAGGTCGTAAAAATCAGCTTCACTGTTCATCAGGTCGTTGTCAGGCATGTTTTCCAGGAACCAGTTGGAGTAAGATGATCTGCCCGACAATGCCACTGAAACATGATCTTTGTAGATGGGGCTTTTGACTTGCAGGCGTGAGTTTAATAATCCCACACCTCCGTTTATTTGTTGTTGATCCAAATCCTGTTCGCTCATCTTGATGTTCATCACAGAAGAAACCCTTTCTCCAAATTTGGCGGGAATTCCTGCTTTAATCATATCTACCTCAGACACCATATCTGAGTTGACCACCGAGGTCAGTCCGAAAAGGTGTGATGAATTGAACAGTGGCATCCCTTCCAGTAAAATAAGGTTTTGATCGGTGCTGCCACCGCGCACATTGAACCCACTACCAAATTCTCCCACTGCCTGTACGCCAGGCATAAGGGTGAAACTGCGAATGATATCACCCTCTCCAAAACTAACAGGAAGCTCACGGATGGCCTTTGAGTCCATGCTTATCATACTCATGCGTGTGCCTCCAACGCTGCCTCCGCTGCGCCGTGCACTCACGGTTACCCCTTCAAGCAACACAATGTCATCAAATAAATCCAGCTCTATTTCTCCATCGCTGTAAAGGTATAGGTCACGGTATAAGTCTTCATAACCGATGAAAGATACTTTAATTCGGTGTTCACCTACCGGAAGCCTGAAAGAAAACCTGCCATCGATATCTGTGGTTGCCACGTGGGTGGTATTGATAATCTGTACCGTTGCCCCCGTGAGAGGAGAGTGGGTTTGAGCATCCCTCAGTGTCCCAGTAACCCGGGCACTGGTATATCGCCCCAAATCGGCTTCATCGCCTACTATAATTTTGTGCTCAATGGTGCGAACCCTGCCTTCTCCAAGCCCTTCAAGGGGAAGAAAAACAACCACAGACCCTTTCTCAAAATACGTTACAGGATGAAGTCCGGTGAGCGTGTCCAGCAAATGGGATAAATCGTAATCCAACAGCTGACGGGTAAATGGTGTGTCTTCAAACCATTGGTCAAGATAAAACACCGAAATGCCTTCCCTCTCCTGGAGTTGATCAAAAAATACTTCTAATCCAATGGTATCTAACTAATCGGAATAAGATGTGTTGTTTTGAGAATATACCCATAGTACACAACACTGAAAAAAAACGAAAAGTACTAAAACCCTGCCAATATGCATTGCTAAAATTATGAATACAACATTATTAAAAACAGTGCAGGCTTATGGGTTAATCGGTTGTGGTTGAATACAATCCATGTAAGTGCGGCTCAAATATAATACATTTAAGTGAAAAATTTACAAAACCCAGAAAATTAACTTATTCAACCCGCTTAAATTTCCACTCCACAAAAAAACCCGCTGTTTCACTATTGGTCATGTGCAGGTGGTCGTCTTCTGTTTGGATAATGTCCCATGTGTTTTTCACCGAATTTTCGTACTCCAGATGTAACATGCCCTGGTCATGGTCATAGGACCATTCACCATTTCGGGCTTGTTCCATTTCACCTTTGATGATGGACTGGTGAAATGTACCGTCTTTTAGCAACTCTAAATTCAAAGTAGTGAATGCCAGCTGGTCTTCTTCATTTACAATGTATTCCACAGCCTCCCATTCTCCGGTAAGGTTATTTTCAGGGTTGGAGGTGCATCCCCCAAGAACGGTTAAAACAAACAGCGCTAAGAAAGTTATCCAGCCCAGCTGGCGTTTTAGCTTTTTCATGTTTCTGTTTTTTATGGTTTGTTGTGTTATTGATTTCCTGGATAGTAAAATCTTAGTGGTATGAATTTTATTCAACATCCCACCAGACCCGGTCCCATATTTCAAGGTCTGTAATAACATTGTCGGGGTTGAGGTCAAATTCACTTTGAGCGTAAGGAAGTCTCCTGGGAATCCGGTCTTGTGTGAAATTACCGATGGATGGTTCAATCCCTGGAAAACCTGTTCTTCGCCAGTCGGTCCAAACCTGGGGTTGCATAAATAGAGCAATATATTTTTGCTCCATAATGGTTTTAAGGTTGATGTCGAGTGTGGTAGTTGTTTCATCCAGCCATTGTTGATCATATACATCATAATCCTGTAATGATGAAGCGATTGCATCCACGAGAGCCTCGCCAGCTTCTTGCTCATTGCCATTGTTGTAGTGAATTTCTGCTTTCATAAACTTTTGCTCGGTAAAGGAGGCGAGGGTTATTTGTGCGTTGGGTGCAGTAAAGAAACTACCTGGCAAACTTGCGTTGGAATCAGCTGCACCAGGAGCTGATCCAGCATATTGTTCATCATCATTTTTCCGGAAGTAGACTTCCAGCCTGGGGTCATCATCCTTCATTAAGGAAATCAATGTTTCTCCGGCTCTTAAGCTGCCGGGGTTTATAGTAAGGTAAAGGTATAACGGATTATGAACGAACTCAAAGTCTTGAAAATTAAGTTTCATGGATTGACCGGGCTGTTGAAACATCGGTTCGTCAAGAAGGTTGGTAACATCAGTGTGAGGTTTTCTTTGAGATAGATGCAGGTAATACTTTAATCTTAAATAATTGATAAATTGTAGCCACTGCTGGGCATCTCCCTGGAAAAAGAGGTCTTCCTCTTCGCCGGGATAAGGAAAACTTGCCCCGTCGATTAAAAGTTGCTCTGCCTCATCAAGCAATATAAAAATATGTTCGTAAATATCTTCCTGTTTATCATACGATGGGTAAGTGGCTCCATTGTCCGAAAGAAAGCTGTCAGAAAAAGGGATGTCGCCCCAGTGGTCTGATATCAGGCCAATGGTATGTGCCATCATAATATGGGCAATGGCATTGTATTTTTTTTGATCAGCTTCTTCAGCAGTGTTTTTTATGGAACTTAAGATAGAGAGTACATCTGTATAATAATTGCCCCATGGAGCTTCGGTATCCGTCGGTGAAATATCATACTTATCTATCCTGAGTGCTTGTTGGTGCAATCCACTTACTTGTTGAGTTATCAGGGCAGAAAACACGGCATAATGGTAGCCATGGGTTTGGGTAAATTGCACCTGAGCCCGGGGCAGGAGGGTTTCAAGTATTTCCAGTGGTTCATCCTGACTTGATGGGTCTTCAGACAGGTCGGAGCAGGAGACCTGAAAGAGAAGAAAAAGAAAAAATGTGATAAAAAATGGCTTTCTCATAAATGCGAGTAAATTTACTTTTTGCATAGGTAAAGATAGGAAAAAGTAGGTCTTTTCTTACTTTTTGATGAAATAAAAAAAGACTGTCTCCTTTTCCAGAGACAGTCTTTTTTTGTTTTAAAAATTCAACTTATTTTTTGGCAGGAACATCCAAATGTTGTAGGAGGTAATTTCCTTTATCGTCTGTAGAGAGGGTAAAAGTAGAAGTGACTCCTTCTTCGCCCCATGTCCAGACTAATTCATCCTCATCCACTGGTAAGCCATCTTCTCCTACTTCACCACCATAAGCAAGATCAAACTTAATGGTAATTACCGGTTCGCAGAAGTTGTAAACACCATGGTAATCAGCATCTTCAACAAACGCGATTCCTTTTACCCACCATTGATCCGGGAAGTCTGAGGCTCCTATGTGCTGAAGGGGTATGGTGATTTCTGAATCAGGTTCATGCAAGAAAATGTTGAAAAATCCATCACCTTCTTCTGGTTCAACCCAGTTTTCTCCATAAAAACAGCTCACCAGGAAGTCAGCAAATCCTTCAACCTCATAAGCAATAATGCCTGCTCCTTCTTCAAATTCTTCGTCATCATATTCGGTAATAGTCATGGATTGTGGACAATCACCTTCAGCCAAAGCAATGCTGCCATCCCAATCCCCAAGCATACTTTCAATCTCAATTGGGCAAAACTGCTGAATGTCTACTTCAAGTTGGCTGTCTAAGTCATTGCCACCTGCGGTGGTAACTTCAACAAAAATAGTGGCAAGCTCTCCTTCTTCAGGCGGAAAAGCAAATTCAACTGTTATAGCATCGCTGTTGTTGTCGCCGACAATGGATAAATAATCACCATCAATAGACCAACTGTATGTTGCTCCAGGATACTTGGGTTCAACGGTGAAGGTTCTTTCTGGCGGAGCCTCCTCGATAACATTTACGACAGTATCACCTAACAAATCTAAATGCAGCGAGTCAACTATGATATCAATAGTGTAGGGCTCTGAAACAATGCCGCCATAGGTTGTCTCCACCACAGTTAACTGTGCTGACTCAGGGTGATATGACTCCTCAAAACTTACAGAAACCGCATGAGGTTCGTCAAGAGTTGTGATAGAGGCAATTGCTCCTGTGGAGGTAAACTCATAGGTTGATCCGCCGCGGACAACCGCCAAGTATTGATGGGTAAATCCTCCCAGGACACCCGTAGGACCAACTATCCCCTGTACTTTGGGTTCAATAGCATCGTAGTCGTAATCATCATCTTCCTCACAAGCTGAAAAGCTAATGGTGAAGGTTAATAACAAGATGCCTAATATATATAGCTTGTTAAATTTCATATCTTTTATTTTTTTCGTGATGAATAAACTATTTCTAATTAAAATGGTAATAGGGTACAATCCAGTCACCACCATCAGAGGTGTTTACACCATCTGCGTTGTTGTAACCTCCAAAGGTGTAAATCTCCATCTGCAGGGTTCCAAGTTCACGGCCTGGTACAGGATAGTGCAGGGGGGTCCCTCTTTGCAGCAGATCCCTTCTTCTCATGTCACAGAATGGCAGTAGGTATCCATTATGGGCAAGTTCAATCTGCCTTTCGTAGAAAATGGCATGCATCACATCATCATAATTGGCATCCACTTCTTCAAGTTCGCCTCTTGCAATGCGGGGTAAAGATGCGTCGTTAAGAATGTTTGCTGCACCTCCCACATCACCTGTTCTGGCCATGGCTTCGGCTTTGAGTAGTTCATTATTGTATGCCCTGAACTCAAACAGAGGTCCTACCGATTCACCCATGTAATGCCCTTCCTCACTTGTAGAAGCTGGCATGTCGTAACGGCTGTGCCTGTAATGTGAGAAGTGGTAACCACCACGCCCTGGGTTAAAGGCATTACTGGCAAGATACTGAAAGTCCACAAGGATGCGGGCATCATCCGATTTGGCCATTCCCACTGCATTGTCGTCATGGGGATCTGGGAAATCTGGGTGTGTGTTGCCGTCGTCATCCAGTGCTGGCAAGGGCAGTCCTTGTTCGTCGGTGGGGTATCTTACAAAATAGTCTTCATCCATCAGGTTGATTACTCGACTGTCAATGCGTCCCCATCCTGGGTTGCGCAAGTACTTGATGCCCAGATCCCACCAGGTTCCGCCTTCCCATGGAAGTCCATCACCCGTGGGGGCAAAGTCGGTAGTTATACCATTTTCGGTAAAGGTTAGCACATCTGACCAGTCATATAGGTTGGTCCAGCTGATATCATCAGACTGAGCTTCGGTTCGTGCTCCCAGAGCAAGAAATCTGGCGGCATAAGAGTTGGCCAGTTCCACAATATAATTGTTGTTGATGGCAAGTCCTGGCATGGTTGCCGAAGGCCATTCAAAGCTGGTTTCTTCTGCAATTGCAACGGCTGCCAACAAATCTTCAATAGCCGCTTCCATTACCTCATTCCAGGGTTGTAATTCCAGAGCGATTAGGTCACTTGTTTCATTCACCACAAAAGCCTGGTCAAAAGTGAGGGCCAGTTTGCCTAAAGTTACACCACGGATGAACATAGAGCTAGCAATAACCATATCGTTATCAGCACCTCCCTGTCCGATTTCCATTTCCTCCACATTAACAGCAAACAATGCATCATTTACCTGTGAAATTACTGCATAACCGTCGTACCAAACACTTTCGGTCATATCACTGTCGCCATAGGAGGGGTCATTATTCCATGGGCCGCGTGGCTCCAGGGAGTTATCCAGCCAACCAAAGTTACCCCAGCTGGCGGTAGTATGGTCTGCAGCCACAGAGGCTGTCATATGAATGGTATACTGCTTGAAGGTTGTCCAGTATTGGTAGAATGCGGACTGTACTACACCTCTCACATCATCGGGTGTACTCAGCACGTCTTCCATGGATGGGTTGTTGGGGTTTTCCACTTCCAGCTCCTCACAACTCGATAAAGCAATACCCAATACCATGAAAAGTGCGACTAGTTTTATATTAAAAATATGTTTCTTCATTGTATTTTCTTTTTGGGGTTAATTAAAAATTAACTTCTAAGCTAAATGTAAACGTCCTGAAGTTGGGGTAGTTAAACATGTCGATCATGAAGTTGGTTTGGTTGGCATTGCCATAGTCTACCTGGGCAACTTCCGGATCCCATCCGCTGTAGTTGGAGAAGGTAAGCAGGTTTCTGCCGATAACACCAAATCTTATATTATTCATAAACCCAAGGTTGGCATTGGCCAGGGCTTCACTATCAAATGAATAATAGAGAGAAAGTTCTCTGAGTTTCAGGAAGGTGCCGTCTTCTACAAAATAAGAGTTGGGCTCATTAACCCTGTAGAAAGTAGTATAGTAACTGGCGGTTTTCTTTTCGTTGGGCGCTTTATCAGCCATGTCATAGTCTCCATGTCTTTCGTCCCTGTACAACCATTGTTTGGTTTGGTTGTAAACATCACCACCCTGTTTCCAGTGCCAAAGCATGTTGAGGTTGAAGTTCCTGAAAGTAAAAGAGTTAATGATGGAAAGGTTGAAGTCAGGGTTCATATCGGCAATCCTTACAAAAGCATCTTCGCCATCTTCATCCAAAAGCCTGATAGGTGCTTCGTTGCGTGTTCCTTCAGTACCTGCCTGGATTACATAACCATCGGCGTTGATAACATAGTCGTCCAGGGAAGCGCCACTTGGAAGCTGTGCCTCTAATTGTTCAAAGCTGGTTACCCAGTCACCACCATACATGATACCGTAGGGTTCTCCCTCTTTGATATAAAAACTCTGAAGGGCGTTGATGGTGGGTCCGGTTCTGAACGCAGGTGCGTTCATACTGACTACTTCCTGTGTGATTTGGTCGAAGTTAAAACCTAAACGCCACCGCAAGTCGGGCTGGTTGATGAGCATGGCTCCCAGTTGTACTTCAAAGGCTGTTACATCAATGTCGGCAGCATTTTGCCATTGGAAAGAAAATCCTGAGGCAGCCGGTAGAGGTACATTAAGGAAAGCACCTTCTGTGGTGATGTCTGCGTAAGTAACCTCCAGGTCAAAAATATCAAGGAATTCCATGTTCAGACCAAACTCCAGCTCTTGTGTTTCACTGGGGCGAAGCTCTCTGTTTCCAACGGTCTGTTTACTGATACTACCTTGTGACACAGCATAATTTTCATATTGATAGTTGAATCCGGGGCGGATCCCAGAAATACCGTAAGAAGCTCTTAATCTGAGTTCGCTCACGCCGGGAATGTCAAATTCTTCTGCTACCCGGTATGCTCCACTGAGCCTGTAGTAGGGGTTCCATCTTTCATCTTCACCAAACAGCGATGAACCGTCCATTCTGAAAAG
>SLQX01000069.1 GCA_007131245.1 Bacteroidales bacterium | reverse complement strand
TAGTGGCGAATGCTTTGGATTTGACAATTCAATTAACGAACAGATAAAAGGCACGAAAGCACAACATGCTATACCTGACAATTGCGGGTGCAGTGCAAGTTTCAGGGTTTCTGCTTCGCGTTATCTTTCGTATCGGGGGATAGTTTAGCAGCCCGTAATCCGTCTCGCCGAAACTGGCGAGACAGGTATAACAGGAACGTTAGCCCCAATGCAAAAAAACCTACCTTTGAAGACAGAATTTTCAGATATTGACTATCTATGTTTGTATGAGAACAGTAAATTTTAAAATACCAGACACCGTTGACCTTGACGATAAAGATATAGCAATGATAGTTGCTTCAACGCTTTATGAAAAAGGAAAACTTTCCCTGGGACAAGCCGCTGAACTGGCAGGACTTACTAAACGAACATTTGCTGAACTCCTTGGAAAGTATGACGTCTCAATGTTTAACTACCCGCCATCAGTCTTGACAAGAGACGTAAAAAATGCCTAAAGTAATCATCTCAGATACAAGCTGTTTAATAATTCTCGCTAAAATTGGAGAACTTGACTTATTGCGCCAACTCTACAACACGGTACGGTGACCATAACGCAGGACATTTTACTGGAATACGGAAAGGAGTTGCCTGACTGGATTTTAGTTAAGCAGGCCAAAGACCAATACAGATAACAATTGCTTGAAATGCAGAGTGACAAAGGAGAAGTCAGCGCAATTGAATTAGCATAGAAACCGAAGATAATATTATAATCCTCGATGACTGGAAAGTAAGAAAGTTAGCCGAACGTTTAGGACTATCTGTAACAGGAACTTTAGGAGTGATATTAAGAGCTAAGAATACTGGAATAATTCCTTCAATCAAACCGTATTTGGATAAAACCAGGGAAACTAATTTCAGAATTTCGAAAGAATGGAACAAATTGCGCTAAAAGGAGCAAGGTAAATAAACTCATTTTATGAAAAAATATACAAAAAATGAGTAAATAAGTTTAAATGTGCAGGTAAAAGTAAATCGCCCAAAAACCACCGAACAACTACTATCATTGCTAGAGTAAAAAACTCCACCCCTGAATCTTTTAAATTAAATAACTTATCTTAGCAATTCAAACGGAAAACATTTCTTGATTATATTTTGCTTAACCCGAAAGATTTAAAACAAAACATATATGACAACTCACCCAACGACAACCGGTTTTAAATCAGTTGCGACAGTTGTATTTCTGTGGTTGTTACTGGTATATGCACTTCCCCTCCGGAGCCTCCATGCCGGCAATTCCATCAACCTGTCTGTAGAAACAATTGAAATGCAGTTGCAACAGCAAGATACCCTTTCGCCCGGTGCATGGACCTCCCACTATGCTGTCAACCCGCTCAGCATGCAAACACACGCCATCCCCATTCTCACAGAAGAAGACTTCAACCCCGGCTCAAATGTCAACGTATGGAACCTGATCCTGGGCCGCGTGCCCGGGTTGAACATCAGCCATTATGATGGAGAACCCGGCGGCGGCACCTCGGCACGCAGCAACTACACTTCATCAACCCGGGAATGGCCCCTTATTGTTATCGATGGAGTACCTCTTATCCGCGAGTTTCCCGACGGGATGCGCAATCCGTTGAACTTCCTCAGTCCTGACGATATTGAGACGGTAAGTTACCTGAGACCCACAGCAGCCAGTGCAGTATACGGAATGCGAGGCAGCAACGGCGTGCTTATCATCTCAACACGAAAACCGGACAAGGATGCCCCGGTGCGATTCAGCTATTCGGGCAATGTTTCACTTTCTTCCGTTACAAAAACCCCGGAAGTGCTCAGCACAGAAGCATTCACACAACTGGTAAATGAACGATACGGAGACCAGTCTGACGTGTTGTCGCTGATGGGAAGTGCCAATACCCAATGGCAGGACGAGATATACCGCAACGCTGCCGGACACAACCATCATCTTGCCGCTTCAGGCAACCTGGCCAAGGTTCCCTGGCGGGCCTCCCTGAACTATACTGATCAGGCCGGGGTACTGAATACAGATCAGCTGCAACGCCTGGGCACACAACTCTCTTTCCATCCCTCGCTGCTGGATGACCACCTGCAGGTTTCTCTCAACCTGCATGCATCACGACTGGAAAACAGGCTGGCTCCTCAGCAAGCCATCAGCAATGCCATTGGCTTTGACCCAACCCAGCCGGTACAGGATTCCGACAGCCCGTACGGGGGTTATTTTGCACACACCAATTCAATGGAAATTCCTATTCCCGAGGCACCCGCCAATCCGCTTGCCCTGCTTTCCCAAACCAACAATACCGACCAGACAACTACCCTTTCTGCTCAGACGCAAATCAATTACAGGCTCCGCTCCCTGCCAGGACTGAGTCTGCATTTGCTGGCATCGCAACAACAATTCAATTCCGACTACAACGGATTAACCCCCGACAATACCGCCTGGGCCTGGGCCATAGGGGGGCAAAGAACAGAAAACCAACAAGAATACCACTCAGGTTTCATGGAAGCATGGGCAAGATACCAGACCGGGATTTTGTCCGGTGGCCACAGCCTGGATGCATCCATGGGTGTTACCAGTCATAATTCCAGATACGAATATTCATATTTTACCACCAATCTTGAGAACAGTACTGCAGGAGTTCCGTTTCGGGTGTTTGAAGATTTTCAGGGTAGTTCAGAAGCTCAATTCAGATCCTTGTTTGCCCATGCGGGATACAATTTCAACGACCGCTACCTGCTCTTTCTCAACCTGCGCAACGATGCCACCTCACGCCTGGTGGACGACAACCGATCTGCACTTTATTACGGTGTTTCGGCTGCCTGGCAGGTGCATAATGAAGCCTTCTGGTCTGAAAATTCCTTCTTTACTGCCCTCACGCCACGTCTGAGCTATGGAACCCATAGTTCAGAATATCCTGGTTTTTTCTTATTTGATGTCAACCTCAAACCTGAAAGAAAGGCCACGGTGAACGGGGGAGTTGACATAGCAATGCTGGCAAACAGAATTATCTTGTCGGCAGACTATCATCAAACCAGCCATACGGATTTAGCGATACTTATTGATGTTCCATCAGGAACCACTACTTCAACAATTCTAGCCAATGGCGGAAAGGCAGAATCTTCTGGCTGGGACATCAGACTGCATGCATTGCCGGTCCTCACAGAAAACCTGTCATGGAGCATCACCACCCACTTCCAGTCAACCTCCAATGAAATTATCGAATTGCATCGCCTTTCTGGTGACTATCAAGGGACAACATTTGGCTCCATACACGGAGGAGTCGGCAATACTATTTTCATCAATTCCAACGGCTACCCCTATTCTTCATTCTTTGTATTGCAAAGCATATACAACAACGAGGGGTACCCCCAGCCCAACATGTACGTGGATCAGAACCAGGATGGGATGATTACCCACGATGATTACATCCGATACCAGACTCCCTATCCGGAATTTACTGTGGGGATTGCATCACAGCTGCAATGGAACAACTGGAACGTTGTATTTTCGGGACGTTTTCAATCGGGCAATTATGTGTACAACAACACAAGTTCATTTTTCGGCAATTACAGCCGCCTTTACCATCCTGAAGGGCCATACCTGGGCAATGTTACTCCCGAAGCACTGGCGTTAAATTTTGACAACCCACATTTCCATTCCGATTATTATGTGCAGGATGCCACTTTTTTCAGGATGGATTTTATCTCCCTGGGATATCGTTTTAGCGGGCTGTTGCAGGATGCGCTGAACCTGACCCTTACTGCCACCGTACAAAACGCTTTTGTCCTTACCAACTATGAGGGGTTGGACCCGGGAGTGCCTTCAGGAATTGATTTTGCGCGCTATCCCCGCCCCCGAACCTTTGTGCTGGGGGTAAAAATGGACTTTTAAGCAAAGCGGTGGTTTGATGTTTAGTGCATTGCAAAAACAGTCCTGAATTTGGCCTAACCTCCTAATTCACTGAACACAATTTGTGAAATCAAGTTAGTACAGTATATTAGCAAAACAATGAGAAAGAGTAAGCCAATATTTGAATTGGATGAGAAGTCCCAGATTCTTCGGGAGGGATAAATTAACGGAGTTGAAATAATCTGCCCGCCAATTCCAGGTTGCCCGCAGCTTGTTTTACAGCCGGGAAAACAGGTTTGACCGGAAGGGATGCGATGAGATTCTTAAAAATAATATGAATAAATTAAACCTGATAAAACAGCTGGAAAACTACCATTCATTTGATGTGTTTGAGCAGCAGCACTTTAACGAAGTAGTTGATTTCATAAACACAAATGATGATTTGTTTTCGAAAAATAATTTAAAGGGTCATATTACAACCTCTGCAGTGGTTATTGATAATGCCCATGCAAACATTCTTTTAATATGGCATGAAAAACTGAAAAGATGGCTTCAACCAGGGGGGCATGTTGAGGCAGAAGTTGATGAAACTTTAGCTAAAGCAGCTACACGTGAATTAATGGAAGAGACTGGTTTAGATGTGAATGATTTTTCATTGGTATCTGAAACTACTTTTGACCTTGATGTGCATCAAATACCCAAAAGAAAAAGTGAACAAGAACATCGTCATTATGATTTTAGGTTTTTATTTAAATGCCATCATATCAATGAACTATCAACGCAATATAAGTGGGTACCAATTCGTGAGGTAATAGAATTCAAAGACCCATCTTTAAGTAGGTTTGCTGAGAAGATTATAGTGCTGTAGCCGGTAATACTCTGCCATCGCCCATAAAACATTGTGCGGATAGCGGTCAGTTGGAACCAATAAACATTCAATCAACAGCTTAGCGGACTGATAAGTTGTTGTTTCAAAATGAGTAATGATGTATGCCATCAAAATGATGGCGTTCATGCTTCGGTGAAGTGCAAAGTAGCTGGGGTAAAATAAAACCCGATTGTCTGCTTTCCACTGGGACAACCGGGAATAATACACCGGGATGCAAAAAAATGTTTCTAAACCGGTATATTTGCAAAAAAAATATCAACGAATGGGATTAACGACTTACAGAAGTATTTTCAAAACCAAGACCAGGTAGGTTTTGTGATAGTCGCAAAAACCTGTTTTGATGGATGGAAAAGCAACCATCAGAAAATTTTAGCAGATTTAATCCCAATGATCCATTGAAGGGCATTGAACACAAAGGGAAATAAACAAAGAAGGCCCGGTAAAATTTGTTGTATTGTGGAATTGTTGTTTTAGAGCAGATTTCGGAGTTTTTGCATCGGAGTATCTTTCCTGTCGGTGAATCGTTTAGTAACCTGTCATCTCCAACTGGCGTTTCAGAAGCACCTTTGCCGAACATTTAAGGCAGTTCCTTAAATACACTGTTATGGTCATATTAGCGAACTTCCATCCTTCAGTTATTATGTAGTCTGCTATTTTCGATTGTGCTAATTTTTACATGGGAAACATCCAATAATCATGAACGTTCCCTTTTTCGATTTGGGTAAAGAAAATATGGTTCTTCAAAAAATAAAATTTTAATTTTTCCAATCATAAATCCAGTCTTGAGAAACAATTTGTGGAACCTGACATAAACTATTTTAAATCAATGAGGCAAAACGGCAAAAAAAGTATTTATACATTCTTATTCATCTTTTCTCTTCAGGTTGCAATCGGAATTTCAGCTCTGCATGGTCAGGAAACAGAAATTGATACAACAGACCAGGTTACTACGTCCCGGGCGATGAGTGCCCCATTTGTTTATCTTGACTGCCGCAGGTGCGATTATGACTTTCTACGTACCGAAATTACCTTTGTTAATTACGTACGGGATCCTGAACTGGCCGATATTCACATATTTGTAACCGATGAGGAAACCGGTGGTGGCAGCAGGGAATATCAAATCACTTTTATTGGAAAGCGTGGTTTCGAAGGCTGGGAGCACACGTTAAAACATGTTGTTAACAGGGATGCCACACTCGATGAAGAACGTAACGCCCTGAAGGATTATGTGAAAATGGGAATTGTATCATTTGTTTTAAAAACTCCCCTGGGTACGCATTTCAATATTGAATACGATGGCAACGGCACCGAGGAGCTGTTGCAGGAAGTAGACGATCCCTGGAACAACTGGGTTTTTGCATCATATATTGGCCAGGTGAGCTTCAACCTGGAATCGAATCAGAGCCAGCTGAATTCAAGATGGGGCATCTTTGCCGACCGGGTTACCGAAGAATGGAAGTTACGTATCAGACCCTATTTTAATTACGGAAGAATAAAAATTCAAACAGCTGATAGTGATGATCCTGTCATTAGTGAGCAGCCCCGCCACGGGCTCGACAGTTATGCCATAAAAAGTTTAAACAACCATTGGTCAGCCGGAATATTTGGTGATTACCTGACCCATAAAGGAAGGAACATCAGGCACGAATTTATGCTTAGCCCGGGTATTGAATACAGTATTTTTCCTTACGAAGTTGCCACACGACGGTCCATAACTTTTACCTATCAAATTGGCTATAGCTATCTTGATTATTTTGAAGAAACCATCTACAGTAAAACAGATGAAAACCTGTTCAACCACAAAATAAAAGGGGTCGTTAACATACAACAACCCTGGGGAAACATAGAAACCGGCCTGGAAGGTTCGCATTACCTGCATAACTTTGATCGCCGCAGGCTTGAATTTTATGGACAAGCATCTGTCAGACTTTTTGAAGGTTTTTCGCTCACTTTCCAGGCACAGTATGACGTTATACAGGATCAACTTTCATTGCCAAAAGGGGAAGCCTCACTGGAGGAAGTACTACTTAGACAGCGCGAACTGGCAACCGATTTTTCGTTTTCAACCTCCATTGCCATTACCTATACTTTTGGCTCGCGGTATGCCAACATTGTGAATACACGATTTTAAAATAACTATACACGAAAAGAGATACTACCTTTTTATGGTATAGGTTCTAAGAGAGAAAGGAAATTCCGGGGGAAGGCCTTTTCCAGGAGTTAGGGTGTTTTATTGATACCTAATGATGCTTTCATTTCTTCATAAAAATGCATCATACGGTCAAAGTGAGAGCCTTCCCAGTATATTTTGCCACAATCACGGCAACGGAAAAATTCATTGAAATACTGATTGGTGCCAGGCTTGAGCTCCTCCTGGACTTCTTCCTTACTTACTTCTTCAATAGTTCCGTTACAGGCAATACAACGGCTAAGGAAATGAATGTTGTTTTTCAATGCGAAAGCATCAATGACCTCTCTTAACTGCTCTTTTGGGTTGGTTGATTCAACGAAATGTCCGTGTTTTACCCTTTTGTTTTTCAGAATACCCCTATCGCGGGTAAGTATGATCCGGTCTTCATCCTCTGCAATACGGATAATTTCCGGATCATCCAAATCGTTGCGATACAAAGTGTCAAAACCGGTCATGCGAAGCAATCTTGCCAATTTGCCGAGGTGAACATCCAGAATAAATCGGGCTGAATCCATATAGCTGCTGAAGTTTGGTCAGGTTTTATTCAAAGATATAAATAAAAGCTGGATAGAAGAGGGGGAGGGTAGAGCAAGGAAAAGGGCTAACCCCAAAAGCTACACAAAGAAGGACGAAACTTGATGTGCCAGGTAAAAAAATAAGTTTATCCCGGGCTATGTAGAATCATCAGCACCGGTTACGGGCGCAGGGACTGTTGGTGATAAAGAACCCCAGGAATGCTCCCATAAAAACACTGCTTAATGAATCGCTGAAAACCCACGATTGAAGTTGCTGTGCTTCGGTAAAATAAAAAAATCCAAAGCCGGCCAATGCGCCAATCAATATGTAAATAAGAGATTTTCTGAGATGTTGCGATTGAATTAACCTGCCTATTCCCTTCTTTTCAGGGCCTAGGTCAAGTTTTTTGAATTTAATTTCCTGTTTTGTATCCATGTATGCAAATATATAAATATATCCCAAATTCTGCTTTGCCTTTTAATACAATCTTAAAAGATTTAATGAATTTTATGAGTGGTAAATGTTTTCCTGTTAGCTGTCTGATTGTTTTCATTTTCAAAAGCAAGCCCCCTTTATAACTTGTACAGATTTATAATCGACAATGGACAAAGGAGCAGTATCAAAAATCCATTGCATTGGACTCCCCAGGCAGGGCAAAACTCCTTTAATGGACAGGGCAAGCAGGTATATCTATTGCCGTTGCGCTAAGCGGTACGGCAACAGTATCTCTAAAAACATGAGGAGTTTTCTTTCTTCGTCGCTTAGAATCACAGAGTAATAAGAATTTATTTTATATTTGCACCACAAAAATATAAAATGCGCTCATTTGGTCTTTTTGATAGGAGAACACCTAACGGAGGTTTTGAATTCTAAAATTTGCTGACTTAATCGGTTCTCCTATCGGAAACTCTCTGAAAAACGGCAAAGTCTCAGCGTTTTTCCAGTGAACAGGATATTTTTACCAAAGCTATTGGGAATAAGGACATGGTTTGGAGGAATTGTCGCTTTTGCATTTTAAAGATAGCCCAAAAAACACAGGTGTTGTTTATAAACTGCATCGTGAACAATTATTTTGCGTGATTGTTGGTTTTTGGGATTCGACGCGGGCAGGGTAGTTCTGGAAAAATCCTCCCTGGTCAGTTGATTTTTGGGAATAAGAAGCATTCATGATTGGCTTTAAACGGACACCTGGATGACTAATTGGAAAACAAATTGTCCATCCGTATAGTTAGAGCGTTTTTTGGATGTTCCATCTGGCAACTTTTATTGCATTCAGATAGGTGAAATCATGGACTGGAAACCTGGAGGCCGATTCTGCAAAACGCACAGGTAGAACAGTTCAATTAAAACTTATAAGGGCAACTTAATTCAAAACGTATGGATGTTTTTTTTATCATTGTTAGTGTCTTTCTCCTTCTCAACATAGTCCTGGGGCTGGTTCGTGTGTGGCGTGGACCAACGGTAGCGGACCGCTTGTTAACCACTCAACTTTTCGGTACTACAAGTATTGCTATCTTATTGGTCATGGCGGGTTATTTGGAGGAGCTTACTTTATTGAATGTTGCTATTACGTTTAATGTATTGGCGGTTTTATTGGTAATAGGGCTGGTCCAGGTCTGGAAAAAAAAGAAAGGAGAAACCCGATGATGATAAAAGAAGTAATTGCTATTATTCTTTTGGTGGTGGGTTGTTTCTTTTTTCTGGCGGGAACCATAGGGGTGCTTCGTTTCCCGGATTTGTTTTCCCGTCTTCATGCCCTTACCAAAGCAGACAATTTGGGGCTGGGCTTTATTGCTGCCGGAATGGCGGTATATATTGCATCCCCCCTGGCAGCACTAAAGATTTTTTTTATCTGGCTCTTCACATTGCTGGCCAGTTCCACCTCTTGTTACCTCATAGCCCGCTTTCAGAAAGAACAGGAACAATCTAAGAACAGAAAGGAGCAAGGATGAGTATTTTGATTGACATTTTACTGGCCATCCTTGGGGTTTATCTGGCCATGCAGAGTCTGCTTGCATCGAGACTGTCCCAGAGCGTCTTTCTTTTCTTTGCTTTTGGTTTGGCACTGGCGCTGGCATGGGTTCGATTGGGAGCTGTGGATGTGGCCATTACCGAGGCGGCTATTGCAGCCGGGTTTCTGGGGGTTTTGTTTCTTGATGCTTTAAGAGACTTTTCTCCAAGAGATACTGAAGAACAGCAAAACCTTACAACTGTTCAAAATTCTCTTTCCAGGAAAGAATCCAAATCTCTCTTACTGCCCAGACTAGCCCTTGTGTTAGGATTGGGGCTTTTTCTCCTTATTGCATTGGAAGCTGTTTGGAAGATACCGGAGGGCGGAGGGTTGACCGCAGCTGCCGAAACTCTGCTTCCGGAGTCGGGGGTGGAGCATCCTGTTACTGCAGTCTTGCTTAATTTCCGCGCTTATGACACCTGGTTGGAGATCGGGGTCATTCTACTGGGGCTTCTGGCCGTCTTTGCGGTAGGAGGAATACAAATTTACCGTAAACCCATAGCGGCTGCCGACGACCCATTGATGAGACAGGTGATTTTGTTTTTTACCCCGGTTTTGTTCCTCTTTGGAGCTTTCCTGTTATACATTGGAAAAAGCGGACCTGGAGGAGCTTTTCAGGCTGGGGTTTTGTGGGGGGCAATTGGGATACTTCTTCATTTCGGAGGCATACCGGTATATTCATGGGTACCCCGCTGGCTGGGTCACCTTCTCCTGACATTGGGGCTTGTGTTTTTCCTTCTCCTGGGTTTTCTATTCATGGCAGCAGGGGATAACCTGTTTGAGTACCCGCCGGCTTATGCAGGGCTTTTGATTTTGATCGTAGAAACACTGGCGGCCATAAGTATTGCCGCGGCCCTGACTGCTATTTTTGCCAATTTAAATCAAATGAAGAAAGAACAACCGAACGATACAGCTCAAAAATGACGATAAAGATAGCAATGCAAGCTTCATTCAGTCAATCGTTCCTGCTATGCGGGAGAGCTCTGGGAAGCTAATGATTTAAGTCAAATTTATTTGGATGCAATCAATTTAACCCATTGAACAAGTAGTATGGAAATTTATCAGATTTACAGTTTAACCTCCGCAATACTCTTTGTCATCGGCTTAGGAGGAGTCTTTGCGGCGAGACATTTTATAAAAAAAATCATTGCCACCATTATAATGGGGGGAGGGGTTTTTCTGTGTTTCGTCAGCTTTGCCCAACGAGATGCTCTCACTTTTGCTGACCCGGTGCCCCACGCCCTTGTGATAACCGGAATCGTGGTGGCGGTCGCCTCTGCTGCATTCGCTCTTGCTTTGGCCCGTCGCATTTACCAACTCACCGGAGAAGAATCTTTTACTAACGACAAATGACAGAACTACCTATATCTCCATACCCTGCCCTTTTGGTAGGTTTGCCGATTTTGATGGCTACACTGAGCCTCTTTTTCAGGACCCGGGGAGAGGCACTGGTCGGCCTGATAGGAGCCTTACTCACCACTGGACTGGCAATAATGGCTTTTGTTGAAGTGGTACAGCGAGGAGCTGTTATCCATATACTGGGAGGCTGGGAACCTCCTTTGGGGATTCTGCTACGAATGGATCCTCTGGCGGCAGTATTTATTGGGATGACGGCCTTGGTAGGGGTTTTTATAAGCCTGTATGCCTGGCGGTATTTTCGTGCCCTTGAAACTACTACCGGTGGACTCCCGTTATTCTGGCCTTTATGGCTTTTCCTGTGGGCAGGACTGAATGGACTCTTTCTCTCCAACGACCTGTTTAATCTTTTCGTGACCATCGAGGTCATTGGTATTTGTGCGGTGGCCCTGGCGGTACTGTCCGGGAAATCAACGGCTCTTTCCGCCGGATTGCGTTATCTGCTGGCCGCGATTACCGGTTCGATGGCCTATCTTTTTGGAGTAGCTCTTATCTATGGAAGTACGGGTACACTGGACCTTGGACTTTTGGGCCAGGTTCTTGAACCCGGAACGACAACAACTTTTGCACTGCTGGTCATCACCCTGGGGCTTATGATCAAAATGGCAGGCTTTCCTTTTCACTTTTGGTTGCCACCGGCACACTCCTCTGCACTTGCTCCGGTGAGTGCGCTACTTTCAGCGCTGGTAGTTAAGGGAGCCTTTTACATTTTACTTCGTTTGTGGATGGAAGTCTTTGGGGTTTCTCTTACTTATGCCGCAGGTCAGTTCATTGGAATTGCCGGAGCCATTGCTGTTATCTGGGGTTCCTGGCAAGCTTTCATGCAGACCAGCTTAAAATTGATTGTAGCCCATTCCAGTGTAGCTCAATTGGGGTATTTGCTGATGGTTTTCCCGCTTTTGATTCTTGCTCCTGGAGTGACCGCTGATTCGGCGGATTGGCTTTCCTCGGCCTGGACGGCCGGTATCTACCAGGTCATATCTCATGCATTTGCCAAAGCTTCCTTTTTCCTTTCTGCGGGTATTATTATTATGGCCCTGGGACACGACCGTATAGAGTCGTTGCGGGACCTGGTAGGGCACATGCGCATTACAGCCATGGCCATAGGCATCGCTGGTGTCAGTTTAATCGGACTTCCCCCCAGCGGAGGCTTTATGGCCAAATGGATGCTTCTAAAAGGGATTTTTCTCAGCGGGCAATGGTGGTGGGCACCTGTGGTACTGGCGGGTAGTTTGCTAACGGCTGGCTATGTCTTTATGCTTTTGCGTTTGGCTTTTGCTCCTGCCCGTGAAAAGGAGCCATTCCGCCCGGTCCCAAAAAGTTTGGAGGTGTTTGCCTTGCTGCTGGCACTGGGTTCTTTTTTGATCGTTTTTCCGGCAGATAGTCTGATACAATTTCTGGAAAGCAGCGAAGTCTTTGGAACTGGTGTTGAATCTATATTGAAAGGAGGTGTCCATGGAAACAACTAGCCTTTTGCCTTTACTGATCATTATTAGCTCAATCATACCTGGTGTTTTGATTCTATTATTGCGTGAGGAACAAGTCGCCCTGCGAACTTTTCTGAACCTTTTTGGGGCGGTTGCCAAGGTGAGCTTGATCGGCTGGGTCTTTGCCGGTTACTTACGAGGCGAAGAGTATACCTTTAGCTATAACCTTGCCCTGGACCTGACCTTTTCGCTACGGGTGGATCAACTGGGTCTGTTCTTTGCCGCCCTGTCATCGGTGCTTTGGCTGGTAACCACGCTCTATGCCATTGGCTATTTGGAAGGCGGACAACACCGCAGGCGGTTTTTTGCTTTTTTCAGTCTCTGTGTAACCGCCAGTACCGGCATTGCGTTGTCGGGGAATGTGGTCACTTTCTTCATCTTTTATGAATTTCTTACGCTGTCCACCTATCCGCTGGTGGTTCACCGGGGGACCGATAAGGCCGTAAAAGCGGGTAGAACCTATCTATGGTATACCATTGGCGGGGGTACGGTTTTGTTTTTAGGCGTTGTAGGTTTGTATGTAGTTGCCGGGCCCATCTATTTTGGCCAAACCGAGATTATCGCCAACCTGATTTCGGTATACCCAACCCAATTGACCATTCTTTTTTTCCTTATGTTGGTGGGCCTGGGAGTCAAAGCAGCCATCTTCCCTCTGCATGGCTGGTTGCCTGTCTCGATGGTTGCGCCGGCACCGGTGAGCGCACTTTTACATGCTGTAGCCGTTGTAAAAGCCGGGGCCTTTGGGATTGTCCGCCTGGTTTATGATGTGTATGGTATCGGTATAGCTGAGCAAATGAATTTTTTATCTGTTTTGGCGGTATTTGCAGCTTTTACTATTATCTACGGCTCCCTTCGGGCCCTTTATCAGGATGATTTTAAAAAACGACTGGCTTTCTCCACGGTCAGCCAACTTTCGTATATTGCCCTTGGGGTGGCCATACCAGGAGTTCTTACCTCAACAGGAGCCATTGTTCACCTGGTGCATCAGGGTATTATGAAGATTACCATGTTCTTCACGGCCGGGAACATTGCCGAAACCTATGGGTACTATAAAATCAGCCAGCTAAACGGTATCGGCCGGCGTATGCCCCTCACCATGGGGGCTTTCACCATCGCCGCCTTTGGCATGATCGGACTGCCTCCCATCGCCGGATTCATCAGCAAATGGTATCTCGGCCTTGGTGCGGTAGAGGCAGGAAGCTACTGGGTCGTTTTGGTTTTGCTTGCAAGTAGCGCTTTAAATGCGGCTTATTTTCTGCCCATCGTTTACCGGGCGTGGTTTTGTGAACCGGAGCATGAAGTGGTTCCACAATTACGCTCTGGGCGCCTGGAGACTCAGGCATTATTGTTAATCCCGGTGGTTGTCACTGGTATACTCTCCCTTGCTGCCGGAGTGTTTGCTGCCATGGCTGGAAGCCCGCTTTCCATTGCCCGTGAAATCGCCGAAAAACTTTATCTGCTATGATCTGGTTTCTTACCATAGTTTTGCCATTGTTAGCTGCAATAATCACCGCCTACATACCTGCTGGCAGGCGAGGGTCCGGGTTTATATTTGCCGGCGCCGCCTTACCCGCCCTTTGGCTTGGGCTGATGGAGGTCTCCGGTGTCACAGCGCAATGGTTTTTATTGGAATCGCACTTTTCTCTCGATACGCCAAGGCGAATTATCCTCCTGCTGACGGGCATCTTGTGGGTCGTCGCTGGTCTTTTCGCTGAGTCTTACCTAAAAGACGACGCCCGGCGAGGTGAGTTCTCATTTTATTTTGGCGCCACCATGGCGGGAAATTTTGGACTTTTGATTTCCGCAGAGGTAGCCTCATTCTATACCTTCTTTGCCTTAATGACCTTTGCTTCTTATGGCCTGGTCATCCACAGCCGCACCCCATCTGCCCGCCAGGCTGCTAGGATTTACCTGGTGATGGCTATTATTGGAGAGCTGTTTCTAATTACCGCATTATATCTTGCTGTGCAAAGTTCCGGCAGTATGCTGCTCGCTGACATCCCGGCCGCCCTGGCTGAAGACCCCAATGGGCCGTTTGTCTTCTTGCTTGGCCTGATTGGTTTCGGCGTCAAGGTTGGAGCAATCCCTTTGTATTTTTGGCTTCCTTTGGCGCATCCGGCAGCTCCTGCTCCGGCCAGTGCGGTCCTGAGTGGCGCTATGATCAAAGCGGGACTGGTTGGCTGGATGCACCTTGCACCGGTGGGTTTGGTGGAATGGTCTTCGCTGAGCTTGCTAATGGTATCACTGGGCTTTGCTGCGGCACTGGGGGCAGCAATTTATGGATTAACCCAGGTGGACCCCAAAACTAATCTTGCTTATTCAAGTATCAGTCAAATGGGAGTTATGACTATACTTTTGGGTATTGGATTGTATGGTGGTATACCAGCCAGGTTGCTCCTTCCGGCAATTGCTCTTTATGCGTTTAATCACGGAACAGCCAAGGCCCTTTTGTTTATGGGTACTGCGCTACCTGCCAGGGTCGGTGGCTCCTGGCGAATCCTCATGTGGGCCGGTTTAGGGCTGGGCGTTCTAGCCATAGCCGGCGGACCGCTTACAGGCGGGCTCTGGACCAAGTACCTGGTGAAAACTTTCCTTGGTGAATCCAGCCTGCCAGGGGGGCAAACCTTTTTGCTACTGCTAACACTTTCTGCTGTCACCACAACTTTATTACTGAGTCGTTTTTTACATCTTATGTATAAGATTAAGGCTCCCTGCGAAAAGGTGGCACCAGCTTTTCTCTTTCCCTGGTTGCTACTATTGCTCGCCGGAGGGTGGTGGACAATGTCCCCTGCTCTTTTGCCAACAGAATTAATGAACTACATTACAAAAGAAAAAGGAATAATGGCCTTTTTCTGGAACATGCTCACAAATTGGAGTGCCCTTTGGCCAATTACTGTAGGGGTCATACTTATGGCTCTTACCCTGAAGATCGCCACCCTCAATAGATGGCCAACGAAAAATCCTCTCCTGCCAGCAGGCGATTTTCTTCACATCATCCTCCTGGCGGGAAGTTTGCTCGCAAAACTTCTTCAGAACGGAATTTCTTTGTTGGATTCAGGTATGAAATCGTTAAAGGGACCGGAGAAAATATTTTATAGTATTTCAGATGACAAACGAACATCACAAATCAGTGCCTCGGCCGAGTCTATACTGCGGCGCTGGGAGTTTGTAGGCATTGGCTTTTTTATCGTTTTTCTAACAATGTTCCTGTTTCTTAGATAACTATCAAAATGAGGAACCGAGTAATGACAATATGATTTACACGAATAGCCTGGATTATTTGGGAGGCCAAACGATAATGAAACCCATAAATTAAGGCGTGTGGCGCTGACATTGTAAACTATTACAAAAATCATAACCCATAGAACATCACAAAATTATAAAATAATAAACCCATGAAAATTGGCAATAAAAACCTGAAAATCAGTATTCTTATCCAGAGCTTTCTTCTGCGATTTGGCATATTCTCGGCAGGATGGTTTGTATTGGTAGGGGGGCAACAAATCAGCGATATTCTGTTTGTGATTCTCTTTATAGCCATTACCACAGTTATTAGCATTTATAGCGTGCCTCCGGGACAATGGTTAATAAGTCCCCTGGGAATCATTCGGTTTTTTCCTTATTTTGTCATTACCGCCTTGCGAGGGGGGTGGGATGTTGCCCGGCGGGTCTTTTTCCGAAATATTCCGATAGACCCCGGTTTTATAACCATCGAACAGGACCGGGATCCGCGTAAAACTCTGATTCTTACATGGATTATAAGCCTGTTGCCGGGTACAGCCAGTACCGTTCTTACTGAGGAAAGTATAATCGTTCATGTGCTCGACAATAAACTCCCTGTTACCAAAGAAATCCATGAATTACAAAACCGAATCCACAAAATGTTCATTGGGGGGTAATCCCTGAACGCTTTGATAATTAGACTCTCGTTGCTAAAGGGAATATAAACTCCCACCTTTTTCAGCAACTATGGAGATTCTTGCACTCGTTTCTTATTTAACCCAGAAGGCGCTTTGCAACTTTCCTTCACCCACCAGATCCCTGCCTTACTGAACCATCCACCATACAGTGTAAATAGCCAATAAAAGGTGCCGGTTTTTCGCAAATCAAAGTTACCTGCTCACAGTAAAATATATTCCTGGTTGAAGGCAGTAGCTGTTTTTTGCCACTGGGGGCATTGCTATTACCCAGGATTCGGGCAGGGTCCCCCTGCGGTCTGGTTTATTTACGCAGGCTTGATTTAATGTGTAGATTGTTAGATAATTAGGTGGGGTTGCAGTTAGATAAATATTTGATATTCAGGAAATTCTCATGTTTTCGCATAAAACAAAACCCCGGAAAGTGCCGAAAACACATATAATCGGGGTTTTAAATCAAAATGTATGGTAAAAACATGAAATATTTCAGCATTTAAGCACACTATTCCCTTTCAACGACCAGAAGAAAATCTAAAATGTCATGTTCCTACTTGGTATATCCAATCCCGCCAAAGGGGAGACGGGGTCTGGTCTCGCCAGAATCTAGACTGCTCCGCGTGGACTTTTACCGCGGGGGATACTGACACAGCCTGTAACGCCCGCATGGTTAGATGAGCAATTATTTTGTGTATATTTGTTTTAATCATTCTTCGTTTAAAAGAATATATTATGGAAACAAAGACATTTTTTTACTATGGATTTTCGCTTTTAGCAGCAACGGCAATACTTTTTAGCAGATGCCAAAAAGAGGATGAAAAAAATACTCTGGTAGTAACAACAACTGATGTTACTGAAATCACTCGAACGGCTGCAACAACAGGCGGAAATATAACCGATGATGGAGGGGCTGAAGTTACAGCAAGGGGAGTATGCTGGTGTACAGACCAAAACCCAACCATCAATGACAGTAAAACCGAAGACGGAAGCGGTGTGGGTAGTTTTTATAGTAGAATAGCAGGCCTGGAGCCTAACACAACCTACTATGTAAGGGCTTATGCTAAAAACAAAAGCGGCACAGTTTACGGCGAACAGCAGGTTTTTACAACCCTGCCTCCATTATCGTGGGCTATCACCAACTTTACTGAGGATGACGGCTTAATAAGCAACAGAATAAACTCCCTTGCTGTTGATGACAGCAACAATATCTGGGCAGCAACAAGTGCTGGCCTTGCAAAATTTGATGGTTCATCATGGACAAGCTACACCACTGCAGATGGACTTATTGATGACGCCATAAGGGTACTTAGTTTTAATCCGGACGGAAATCTCTGGATAGGAAGCTGGGAAAGTGGTGTTTCCAGGTTCGATGGGCAGACATGGACGAATTATACTGAAGAAGATGGGCTTTACAACAACCATATCTATTCAATTCATGCAGATCAAAACGGCAACATCTTAATTGGATCACGAAATAATCACCTTACAATATTTGACGGGTCCACATTTGATTCATTTGCTGTAAATCCAAAGCCCAATCCTGACGGGACCATTATGGGACACATTCACGCGATATATGATGATCATGATGGTAATTTATGGGTTGGTTCATGTTATACAGGCCTGTCAATGTTCGACGGAGAAAACTGGACTCACGATATCAATAACCTGAGTTCTTTCATCAACACAATTTTCTGTACTTCTGATGGCGATATTTGGTTGGGACAATCTCCGCTGGGGGCCTTTCAGTATTCAAATGATAGCTGGAAAAACTATCCTGAGAGAGAAACAATGATTAGATTTGTTTACACCGTCGGTGAAGATGCAAATGGCAATATCTGGGTTGGGGGTAGAGATGGTATCTCTGTTTTTAAGGAGGATGCCTGGGAGTTTATCAGCTCAGAGGATGGCTTGATAAACACAGTTGCAGGGAGCATTGTGGGTGACAATGATGGTGCTATATGGGTTGGAGGCGTAA
Organism: Bacteroidales bacterium; assembly: GCA_007131245.1. GTDB lineage: Bacteria > Bacteroidota > Bacteroidia > Bacteroidales > UBA7960 > SKVR01. The sequence continues at coordinate 1,813 of SLQX01000069.1, read as the reverse complement.
ATGGATTAAGCAAGATTACCCCTTTGGAGAATACGAAGTCACAATAAAAGTGTGTCACAGATTTTAATTAACAAAACAAAAGGTATAATAAGATTAACTGCCAGATGCTAATATACAGCATATAGGAACATGAGCGGTTTGTGAGACCCGGTCCCGCACAGGCGGGATTTCGTTCAACATGGTGTACCTGGCCCCGGGGAAGATCCGGTTTAAGTAGCCTGCTAACAACGCCAGGTCAGGTTTTTAGCCGTAATTTTTATGCTTATATTGTTCTCCTGAAATAGTCACGGTCCAGTTTTTCTTATAGGAGTCAATTCCAACGTAAAAAGATTGTCTTTCCAATGAATCTTGCATTAGCACCTAAAAGACAAAATAAAGGAAAAAACTCATTTATGCAAGTTCCATCAGTCCGATAAAATAAAAATCATTATCTGATGAATCATTCGTAATTTCGTTTCGCATAAGCTATGTTTTTAGTTTATAATTGGTTTTGTCGCTAACTAAATTAAGAATTATAGCTTATGCTTTTTTTATTTTCAAACATAACACCTATGCCAGGAACATTTTTTATGTGTGATGAAAAAGAGGTTAAGTTCCCGATGGCAGAGGAGAATGGGGTTTTCTTATGTTAATAACTTTAATTGGTTCTTAGGGTTAGATTAACAGTCCTATACGATTCTTTTCTTTGTAGTATATTGTAATTCCTTTATTTTACCCATCATTTTTTTTGCGGTTACATATCTTTGTTAATGGACAAAGGGTTGATTAAGCTACCAGCACAATGGAGTCTTTCTTGATTATTTAGTGCAATCTAAGTATAAAAACCAATGGTTGATTATAAAATAATTCATTTTAAACTTATCTCTATGAAAAAAATTTACTTTTTGCTTTTATTGTGTCTTATGACATTCAAAGTCAGTTTGGCTCAATCTCCGGTAATTTCTGTAAATCCCACATCGTTTGATGAAGAGGTTAATGCCGGAGAGTCTGTTTATGTAAACGTTACCATTGAAAATAGTGGTAACCGCGATCTGAAATGGTCTGTTTCAGGTGAGAAAGTTTCTTTTACCAAAGAAGACTATGCAGACTGGACACTGCCTGAAAATCAGGACCATATTACTGACCACGTCTGGTTAACCCAGCAACACGTGTGGGGGTTATTTAATATTAAGAAACAGGATGAATTTGATCATGAGGAATCTCCATTGGGAACATTATGGGCTATGGGGGCTACAAGTGAAGTTAACCCTGAAGACTATATGCCATGGGTTGCTGCTATAGAATATGATCCAATGAGCATGATTGATGAAACTATGTCAATGTTGTGTATGGAAGAAATGAGGTTTTTTGATATAGAATTTCATAGTTATAATCCTCATCCAATGGACGGCGGAGGGTATTCATATACTCGCCATGAGGTGTACAGATGGATTAAACCTGAGTTATATTCTGGTAATATTAAACCCGGCACGTCGTATGACCTTGAAATAAAGCTGGATGCCGAAGACCTGGTAGCAGGTTTTTATACCGGGGAATTGGTTATCGAGAGTAATGATGTAAATAATCCTGAAGTTCTTTTGGAGTTTGATCTTACAGTTTCGGGAGGTGCACCTTCCATATCTGTTAATCCCCTGGTTCTTGATTTTGGCAGTAAGGTTATTGGAGGAAGTTACACTAAGCAGCTTACTATTTTTAATAGCGGTGATGGCGTTTTGGAAATTTCCGAAATTAATATGGAATCAGAGGTTTTCTCTGTTGAGGAAAGCCAAATATCAGTTGCGCCTGGTAAAGAATATGAGTTGGAGGTGACGTT
>SLQX01000278.1 GCA_007131245.1 Bacteroidales bacterium | reverse complement strand
TTTACTTTTGGTACCAAAGACTGGAACCTCCATAACAATCCATTGCCCATTGAGCTGCTCTCTTTTACCGCTGAACCTACTGCGCAGGGAGTTTTACTGGAATGGGTTACGGCCAGTGAAGTGAACAACGACTTTTTTACACTTGAAAGAAGTAAAAACGGAATCCACTTTGAGGTGATAGGCTACGTCCAGGGGGTGGGGCATTCATCCCAAAAACAGTTTTATCAATATACAGATAGTGATCCGTATACAGGTGTTTCTTATTACCGTTTGAAACAAACGGATTTGGATGGGACCCATGAGTATTTTAAAATGGTGGCTGTACAATTTCGCAAGGCTCAACAGGCATCTATGCTGGTTTACCCCAATCCGGTGGAGCAGGATGTGTTAAATATCCGGATGGCGGGGGCAACTACCGATAAAAAAATAAACTTGTCGCTGGTGGATGTTCATGGCAGAACTTTGAGGAGTGAGTCAATTTATGCCGATGATGCCGGGCACGTTGCTTACCAGCTAAACCGGCTTTCTGCACTGCCTGCAGGAGTCTATTTTATGGTGCTGCAAAACCGTGAATTCCGTATTACCGAACGTGTTATTATCCGGTAATTATTAGTAAATAAAAACTGGAACTGTACTGGTATTAGCGTTGTTACAGACGGCGTGATAATCGGGTCAGTAGTTTTTTAAATTCAGGCGAAGTTGCCTGCCCGGTCGGTTTTCGGCGGCTTCCAGTTGCGAAAAGCTGATGCCCAGCAACCGGATAGGTTTGCCTGGATGGCGGTTGGCATGGAGCATTGTGCAGGCCAAATGCCACATGCTGTCACGGTTGTGAATTCCCTCGGAAAAGCTCCTGCTGCGGGTAATTTGTTCAAAATCATGGTATTTGATTTTGATGGTTAGAGTTTTACCCCAAACCCCCGCTTTGTGCAAACGCAGGTACAAAGTATCACATATTTCTTCCATGGCTTTGTTGAGTTCTGCTTCAGATAAGAGGTCTTTGTGAAACGTATTTTCTGCCCCTACTGATTTGCGCACCCGGTCATGTTCCACTTTGCGGCGGTCGATACCCCTTGCAATATCATAAAAAAACAACCCGTTTTTTCCAAAATATTTCATGAGCAATGCTCTGCTGGCGTTGCGCAAGTCCATACCGTTGTGGATGCCCAGTTTTTGAAACTTTTGGGCTGTGACCTTTCCCACCCCGAAAAACTCCCCGATGGGTAACTTTTCAATAAAAACGGAAGCCTCTTCGGGGCGTATCACATAATATCCATTGGGTTTATTAATGTCAGAAGCTATTTTGGCCAGGAACTTATTGCAGGAAATGCCGGCAGATGCAGTAAGTCCTGTTTCCTGGAAGATTCTTTTTCTTATTTCATGAGCTATGAGGGTTGCAGAGTTTTTCCCTTTCAGTGGGCGGGTTACGTCCAGGTATGCCTCATCCAGGGAAAGGGGCTCCATAAGGTGGGTGTATTCCAGAAAAATTTCTCTGATTTGTTGGGAGATATTTTTGTAATGGGTGAAACGGGGCTTTACAAAAATAAGGTCGGGGCATTTTTGAAGAGCCTGCTTACCTGGCATAGCAGATCGTACGCCAAATTTTCGGGCTTCATAACTTGCCGCAGCTACCACACCCCGCTGGCTACCCCCGCCTACTGCCAGTGGCTTGCCCTGGTAAGCTTTATTGTCGCGTTGTTCCACCGAAGCATAAAACGCGTCCATGTCGATATGGATAATTTTGCGGTTGGACAAAATGGTATGAGTGATTGATGAAGACATACAAAGTAAGGCAAAATTAATACTTGCTTTGTTATAATTTGTCAAAAATATGATACATGAAATGGTAATCAGTTATAAGCAACAGGAAGGTGTGGGGCAATATATAGGTGCAATATTCTCCGGTTTTCTTTGTTTTTCTTTATAGCTTCGCAAATTGGTTTTATTTTTGCGTATATTTGATTAAATCAGTCGGTTTTTATCGACCCAATGCTGCCATAATCAGTGATAAGAAGAATATTTTATTTTAGCCTGTTGTTTTTCAGTTTTTTGTTTTTTTCTGCCTGCAATCCTACACGGCAATTGCCAGAAAATCAGTATTTACTGAGTCGCAATTCCATAGAAGTTGAAGATACGGAAGTGAGTCGCAATGAACTTAAAAACTTTATTCGTCAGAAGACCAACAGGAAAATACTAGGTGTATATCGTTTTCATCTCAATGTGTACCAACTTGCCGACAGGGGGAAAGAAACCGGGTTCAAAAACTGGATGAAAAATACCATAGGGGAGCCACCGGTTATCTATGACCCCATTATGAGTGAAAATACCGTGAGACAGTTTGAGATGTATCTTCACTCCAAGGGTTACTTCAATGCAGAGGTGGATTACAAGGATGAGTTCAGAAGAAGGCGGGCCTATGTAACTTACCGTGTGAAAGGGAATGAACCCTACACCATCAACAGAATTGACTATAATATATTGGATCCTTACCTGGAAACCTTTGTTCACCAGGATACTATTCATTCTTTGATAGAGCATGGTCAGCGCTATGATGAGGACAAGTTGCAGGAGGAACGCAATCGTATCTCCCGGAGTTTGAGAAACCAGGGATATTACAGGTTTTCACGGGATTTTATCCATTTTAGGGTTGACAGCAGTTTGAATGCCCGCAGCCTGAATATCGAGTTGTTGATAAACAACCCGGTGGAGCCGGTGCCGGGTATCAGAGATTCTGTGGTTGAAAAGCGTCACCGGCGGTTTCTGATTGACAAGGTGGAGGTGCTGCCCAATTATTCTCCCCTTAGTGAGGATATTCCCAGAGAGGATACCACGATTTACCGTTCCAGGGTATGGGATTCTGATGAAAGATATAAGTATTATTTTCTGCACAACCAACCTTTGCGTATCAAACCTTCTGTTATAACCAATCACGTGAATGTTTTACCTGGTGAATATTTCCGGATTAAAGATGTGGAGCAAACCTATAACTTTTTGTCAGAGATGCGTAACTACAGGTTTATCAATCTCCATTTTTCTGAACCTGAAAAACCCATTCATGGAACCCCCACCGATACGCTTGGTTTTCTGAATGCTTCAGTACAGCTCAATCGCTCTGCTGCCAATGCCTTTACCGTTGAGGCAGAGGGGTTGAATACAGCAGGAAACCTGGGTGTGGCCAGCAATATTTTATACCAGAACAGGAATATATTTCGGGGTGCCGAAATTTTCAACCTAAGGTTTAAAGGTGCCCTTGAAGTGTCAGGCGAATCCGGGAGGGAAGAGGTTATCCAAAGGTTGCCTTTTAATACCCTTGAATTGGGGGTAGAGATGGGTATCGATTTCCCCAAGCTGATTGTTCCCTTTGCTTTGGGCAGGCTGTCGCGAAATACCCGCCCAAAAAGTTCTGTGGTAACAGGGGTGAACTTCAGGCAACGCCCAGATTATACCCGGTACATTTTGAATTTAAATTACGGGTTTGAATGGAACCAAACCCCGCAAAGAAGACATTTTATCAATCCCATTGAAATCAGCTCGGTAAGGGTGTTTAATGATTCCATTCTGAGGGCGAATATCCCCGATGCCAATCCTTTTATCCTCAGCCGGTTTAAAGACCACTTTATTTTGGGGCTCAAGTATACGTACGTATATAACACGCAAGAGGCAGGACGGCCCCGTGATTTTATGTATCTGCGCACCAACTTTGAATCTGCAGGTAACCTGCTTAGCGCCAGTGCGGGCCCCATGGGGTTATCACGCGACGGTAATGGAAGCTATAGTATTTTTAATATCCCCTTTTCCCAGTTTGTCAAAGCAGATGCTGACTACCGTTACTACAGAGTTTTTGATGAACGACAAACCCTTGTTTTCCGATTGATGGGCGGCGTGGGTGTTCCCTATGGTAATGTGGAAGTATTACCTTTTATCAAAAGTTACTATGGCGGGGGTTCCAATGGTATGCGTGCATGGAGGATTTATACCCTTGGCCCGGGAAGCTATGAAGGCACCGACGAAGTACGGTTTGACCGCTATGGAGATATTAAATTGGAAGCCAATGTGGAATACAGGTTCAGGTTTTACGGACTATGGCATGGAGCTTTTTTCCTGGATACAGGAAATGTATGGTTTGTAAGGGAGAATGAACAGTTCCCGGGGGGTGAATTCAAGGTATCTGAAATTGGCAGTGATATTGCCGTGGGAGCTGGTTTTGGCATACGACTCGATTTTAACTTTTTTGTCCTGAGGGTTGACGCCGCTTTCCCGGTTAAAGACCCCTCTGTGCCCGCCTCCGAGCAATGGGTTTCTTCCTGGCCTGCCTTTAGTGATTATAATCTTAACCTGGGTATTGGTTACCCTTTCTGATTTTTCAATGTTTACCCCATAGAACAAAACCAAGTGTAACAATGCTGGATGCCCAAAACATTTCGCGTCTTTTCCTGGAACAATTCCCCTATGAGCCTACCGGTGATCAGGCTGAACTTATCGACCAACTGTCCCGTTTCCTGATTACACCGGAGTTGTCTTCGGCTTTTGTGTTAAAAGGGTATGCCGGAACAGGTAAAACTTCTGTTGTTTCCCACCTTGTGAGCATATTGCCCCGGCTGAAGTCAAAATCTGTACTGCTTGCTCCCACAGGTAGAGCTGCCAAGGTGCTGTCAGGCTATTCGGGCAAACCTGCTTTTACCATTCACCGGAAAATATACAGCCTGAAAGAGTCTACCGATGGGCATATCTCCTTGTCTCTGATGCCCAACAAACATGTGGATACCCTCTTTATTGTCGATGAAGCTTCTATGATTGCCGAAAGCAATACCGAAGACACTTCCCGCTTTGGTTCGGCTAATTTGCTGGAAGACCTGATTACATATGTGTATAGTGGGAATAACTGCCGGCTTATCCTTATCGGGGATACTGCCCAGTTGCCTCCGGTAAAGAGCCAGGAAAGTCCTGCACTGGAAATCGCTTACCTGAAAAGCTCCTTTCGCCTTGATATCTGGTCAGCCGAACTCACTGAGGTGGTCAGACAAGAGGCTGGCAGCGGGATTTTACATAATGCGACTCTTATCAGGGAAAAGTTGAAAAACAAAAGTGATGGCTTTGTAAAACTCAATATGGACGGATACAAAGACATTATAAGACTTCAGGGGCCTGATGCAGCCGAGTATATCACCGATGCTTTTTCAGGCAGAGATTTTGAAAATACCATCATTGTGTGTAGAAGCAATAAAAGAGCCAATCTTTACAACCAACAAATCCGACAGCGTATTCTTTTTCGCGAGGACGAAGTGAGTGCAGGCGATTTGTTAATGGTGGTGAGAAATAACTATTACTGGTTGCCCAAAGAGTCCAGGGCGGGGTTCATTGCCAATGGGGATATCGTTGAAGTGCTCAGAATCCAACGCATCGAAGAGCTTTACGGCTTTCGTTTTGCACATGTTACCATCCGTATGTTAGATTACCCCCAGGAACCTGACCAGGAGTTGATCATTATGCTGGATACCTTGTATAAAGATACCCCCTCGCTGGGGTATGCTGACAGTAATAAACTGTGGGAGGAGGTGAGCAAAGATTTTGAGGATGAACCCAACAAAAGGAAAAGGCTGGTTAAAACCCGGAAAAACCCATACCTGAATGCCTTGCAGGTGAAGTTTGCATATGCACTAACCTGTCATAAAGCACAAGGTGGGCAGTGGGAAAATGTATTTGTGGAAAAAGGGTTTATTCCCGAAAACAGCCCCGATGTTGAATACTATCGCTGGTTGTATACGGCTTTTACCCGTGCTACCCGAAAACTTTACCTGATGGGGTTTACTGATGAGTTTTTCGTAAATTCGCACTAGTGTCTGGTTAAAATAAAAGATGTTTTTCGAAATGCCCATCATTTGTGTCACCCCTAAGGGATTGGTATCACAGGGACTTGCTTTTTAACTATAAATATTCCACTCCTAACGGAGTTAGTTACAGACAATGCTTTTAACTCTAATCCCGTAGGGATGAAATGTTTATAGTATGCAATTATATGTTTAAAAATGAGATCCGTA
>SLQX01000265.1 GCA_007131245.1 Bacteroidales bacterium | reverse complement strand
TCAGCCGCGACCATCCCGAATACTTCAACCTGCCCGGTATTGGCGTACTGATAGGTGGACTCTGGGTGGCCAACCTCTATTACTGGGGTTTTAACCAGTATATCATTCAGCGGGCGCTGGCTGCTAAATCCCTGAGGGAAGCACAAAAAGGTTTGGCTTTTGCCGCATTCCTTAAGCTATTGCTCCCCCTCATAATCGTCATCCCGGGAATCATTGCCTATGTGATGTTTACCCAGCCCGAGGGCACTACCGTTATTGAAAACGTCAGAACCGACTTTTTGAGACCAGACGGAAGTATTAATTATGACATCTCCTATCCATGGCTTATCAGAAGTTTTATCCCAACAGGGCTGAAAGGACTTGTAGTTGCAGCTCTCACGGCAGCCATTGTTTCCTCATTGGCATCCATGCTCAACTCTACATCCACTATCTTTACCATGGATATCTACAAACCCTATTTCTCCAAACGTACCGACGGAAGCGACCTGGTTTTTGTTGGTCGTATTGTGGTAATGGTGGCACTGGCTATTGCTGTTTTCATGGCTCCTGCCCTGGAAACCATGCCGCAAATGTTCCAGTATATCCAGGAATATACCGGTGTGGTAAGCCCTGGTATCCTGGCGGTGTTTGTGATGGGACTTTTCTGGAAGAAAGCCAATGCCCGGGGAGCTATTGTGGGTGTTTTGGCATCCATACCCATAGCCCTGATGCTTAAATTTCTCCCGGTCGAACTGCCTTTCCTTGACCAGATGATGTACACCTGCCTGCTCACCATGGCAACAATCGTAATGGTAAGTCTGATCACAGCCGACCATGACGAAGACCCCAAATCAATACCATTGCCCAAGGAAACTTTTAAAACCGGCAGAAACTTTAACATTGCCGCTTATGGTGTTCTGCTTATCCTGGCTGTATTGTACACGGTTTTCTGGTAAATTTTAAACGGTGATGCGTGATGGGTAATTGGTGATAACTAAAGATTTGTGAATACAAAAGAAACATCCATAACAAACTCTTTGATACACATCAGATTGTTTATAATAGGATGTTCCATGTGACCAATAAAAAATGAATTATAAACATTTGAAAACTCTTAGAGATCTGGATGCATGGAAAAGCGCTTTAGGTTTGACAACAGAGATTTACAGGATTTCCAAAAGATGAAATGGATAGGCTTACAAGCCAAATAAGACGAGCTGCCCTTTCTGTTCCTTCAAATATTGCGGAAGGTACAGACAGAAAACACAAAAAGGAGTTTATTCAATTCCTTTGAGTTGCCAGGGGCAGTTTATCTGAACTGGAAAATCAAATTACTATTTCTCTAAATCCTGGATGTATTTCAATGACAACTCCAGACAAACTAATAGAAAAAATCACCATAATAAGAAAACATCTTCACGGGCTGATTAATCACCTTAACAAATCCCATTAACAGTCAGTCCACTCATTATCCATCACGCATCACCAATTACCCATCACACATTACAAATCACACATCACAAACAAAAAAAATGAAAGATCTCAAAGTAAAAAAAGCATTTGAGGAAATATTTGGTGGAGATTATCGCTTTTTTGCTGCTCCCGGCCGCATCAACCTCATTGGCGAACATACCGATTACAATGAGGGTTTTGTGCTTCCGGCAGCGATCGACAAAAATATTTACTTAGCCATTGCGCCCCTGAAAGGCCCCCTGGCTAAAATAACCGCTCTCGATTTAAACGAATCTGTGGATATAGCCATTTACGAGCAGAAAGTTAAAATCCCCCAATGGGCCAAATATCCCTATGGCGTTGTAAAAGAAATGCAGGCACGTGGATATTTTTTAGAGGGTTTTCAGGCGGTTTTTGCAGGGGACATACCCAAAGGAGCTGGCTTATCTTCATCGGCAGCACTGGAAAGTGCTTTTGCCCAGGCCCTCAACCAGTTGTACAAACTTGGCATGGACAAAATGACGCTGGCCAAAGTGGGCCAGGGTGCCGAACACAACTATGCAGGGGTTCATTGTGGAATCATGGACCAGTTTGCATCCTTTTTTGGCAAGAAGGGCCACGTAATGCAGCTCGACTGCCGTTCATTAGACTACAAATATTACCCCCTCCCAATGGATGGCTACGAGCTTTGGCTTACCGATACCCGGGTAAAGCACAGCCTGGCGTCTTCGGCCTATAACCAAAGACGTGAGCAATGCGAGGAAGGTGTGAGGATACTGGCTCAAAACATGCCAGATGTAAAAAGCCTGCGGGACGTGAAACCGGGAGAGATTTTGGCAAACAAGGAACATATGGGAGAGGAAGTTTTTATGCGATGTGAATATGTTACAGAAGAAAACCAACGGGTGCTGGAGACCTGCCAGGCCCTGGAAAAAGGAGATATGAAAAAAACTGGAGAGCTGATGTTTGCCTCTCACCAGGGGTTGCGACATAAATACCATGTGAGCTGCGATGAGCTGGATTTACTGGCTGACACAGCCCGACAAACCGAAGGTGTTATGGGTGCCCGGATGATGGGAGGCGGATTTGGAGGCTGCACTATCAACCTGGTACAAACAGGGGCGGTGGATGCTTTTAAAGAAGAGAGCAGCAATGCCTTTGAAAAAGCCTTTGGCAAACCGCCCGTATTTTATAATGTAACCATCAGTGATGGTGTAAAAGAGATCAAAGAATAAAAAAGTATTCTTTTGCTTTTTTGATGAAAGGGGCCGTTTTTATCAAAACCGCCCCTTTTGCTTTCATTCAGGCAACACGCAGAATAAATCACACGCTGCCTCAGTACCATCCCGGCAGGGATATGCACTTTCTTTTAAAAACTATTGGAAAAGTGCTGTCTGCTGAATAGGGTTGACCTTTTCCTCTAACCATTTCGCCCGGAAATTATGCCTTTAAACAAACCCCAGAGCAGTGCATCTGCCATAACCCCTGCTAATCCTCCAACGGTAAAGCTATTTCTCTGAAAAATCCACAGGCATGATGGTAAATGTGTAGCTATATGAAGCGTCCAGCAACCTGTAAGGTTCATGAACATCATTTCCCCAGCTGTTATCGCCACCTACTCCCCGCTGCAGCAAATCAATATTCACTTCGGTAAGGTTTCGCTGCAAAAGTTGGTAACTGTGGGTCAAATCATTGTCCAGGTCATCTATGGTAAAGTGGTAAGTGCTGGTATTGAGTGGCTGCTTCCCTTGAATAAAAAACCCAAGACCTTCATCATCGGTTACTTTCATCCATCTCACATGGGTTTTGTTCCCACTTTCCTGAGGAACGGGATATGGGGTATACTGGTCGACGACCAACCCACTGTATACATCAACCATGGCGGCAGAATTCCGGTCCTGATAGGTTTCGAAGGGCCCCTTGCCATACCATTTTACGCTGTTGAACGCTCCAGGCATTACCAGGTTCATCCCAAAACGTGGCAATTCAGGCAAATCAGGGTCTCCTTTCTCAAACATCACAGAAACCTCAACACTTCCATCCCCTTTTAGAAGATAGGACACATTGTAAACAGAAGACCCCGGCTCCAGTGATGACTCCACTATAATGCTATAAACCCCTTCATCTTTCTTGTTTACGGTAAAGCTATCCAGGGTGCGACCTTGCTCAACATTACGCCAGGAAGCAGAACGCCGGGGCATACCTGTACCCCTGTCATTGTTGGTGGGGACCCTCCAAAAATTAGGCTGCAAACCCCTCCTGAGCAAATCATTGTTTTTGTATTTCCAGTCGATAATATTGCCGGTGGATGTATCAAAGACGATGGTGAAATCATTCCCGTAGAAGAAATAATGGTTTTGACTTTCCATGGTGGTGACCGGGGCAAAGTCCCTGGTCACATCCTTTGCCGGTTCGGAAAAAGGCAACAGAAATTGTTGGGTGGCTACCAGGTGGTTTTGTGGCAACAGCCCTTCCTCATTTTTGAGATGCACAAACAGGTTTAAAAAGTACTCTTTGCCTGGCTGACGGTAAAAATCAACCGGAACCCTAACCCGCCTGCTTCGGGATGGGCCAATTACCCTTGAGAGTTCTATTTCTCCGCTTGAGATTACCTTTCCTTCCGATTTTATCTCATAGAGAAAGAGATACGGCTCAGAACTCCTGAAAAAGTTTTCATTGATAATCCTAAGACGACCCGACTTCAGGTTAAGGGGTTCAAACCAAAAATTCTGATAGACTTTTTTCACTTCCCACAGAGCAGGCTTAGGTGTGAGATCGGCAAAAGCAACTCCGTTGAGGCAAAAATCATCATCACTGGGTAAGTAGTCCGGCCCAAAGTCACCACCATAAGCAATATAATCAACATCATGGGCTGTTGTTTGCAGCAAACCCTGGTCTTTCCAGTCCCAGATATAACCTCCCTGTAACCGGGGTTCACTTCTTATCAAATCCCAGTAGTCCATTAGGTTACCATTGCTGTTGCCCATAGCATGGGAGTACTCACACAGTATCAAAGGACGCGGGTCGTCAAGCTCCAAAAATTCTTTCATTTCGGGAATACGCAAATACATGGGAGAAATAATATCAGTGTACTCTTCCAGCCAGGCCTGCTCGTACTGAACAGGCCGGGTATCATCTTGCTCCTTAAGCCATTTATATAGATTTTCAAAGTTTTCTCCCCTACCCGCTTCGTTAGCCAAAGACCAGGAAATTACCGAAGGGTGGTTTTTGTCGCGTTCAAACATACGCGAAACCCTTTCAAGTTTGGCGGGATACCACTCAGGATCACGAGCCAGCTTATTGTTCATGGCATAGCCATAGCCTGGCACATCATAAACACCAAGTCCATGAGATTCAATGTTGGCTTCGTTTACCACATAAAAACCATACTTGTCTGCCATTTTATACAGGTACGGGTCATGGGGATAATGGGCTGTCCGGATGGCATTGATATTGAACTTTTTCATGAGTTTCAAATCATCCAACACATCTTCACGGGTCAGAGCCTGCCCTCTCAGATAGTGATGCTCATGGCGGTTAACCCCCTTAAACAACACTGGCTGTCCGTTTATCAAAACCTGCTGATCCTCTATTTCAATACTGCGAAATCCCACATTGGAGGTTCTTATCTCCACAACCTCCTCCTGTTCATTCAAAAGGGTAATCATCAATTTGTAAAGGTTGGGAGTTTCAGCACTCCAGGCCTCCACATTACGGATTCTATGGTCAAAATTCATAACCCGGTTAATCATATTCTTTCGCTCTGAATACACCTGGTGCCCTTTCATATCATACAAATCCACTTCCACGATGTAGCCCAGGTGAAAGTCATTGAGCTCCACATCCAAATCCAAAAGCCCGTGCCTGTAATTACCGGAAAGATTACCCTTCACAAAAAAATCAGCGATATGTTTCTCTGGCAGCGCATACAAATATACATCCCGCTGTATCCCACTCAATCGCCACATATCCTGCCCCTCAAGGTAGCTCCCGTCAGACCAGCGATATACCTCAACAGCAAGTTTATTGGTTCCCGACTCCAGGTAAGGGGTAATATCAAACTCTGCAGGTAGTTTGGCATCCTGGAAGTAACCAACACGATGGCCATTTACCCAAACATACATAGCCCCGTTGACAGCTCCAAAATGCAATATAACCTGATTATCCTCCCAACTCCCGGGCACTTCAAAGTGTTTTACATAAGAACCCACAGGATTATAGTGTTGTGGCACATTGGGAGGATCGGTCTCAAAGGGATAATCCACATTCACATAGATGGGGGTTCCGAAACCCTTTATCTGCCAGTTGGAGGGGACAGAAATCTGGTCCCAGTTGCGTGTTGAATAATCAACCTTATAAAAGTAATCCGGACGTTGTGACGGATTGATGGACCAGTGAAAATCCCATTCACCATTGAGCGTCTGGAAGTTTTCGGAAGCTTCTTTCTTTTGCCCCATTGCGGTCTCCATATCACGAAAAGGGAAAGATGTGGCATACGCCGGCCTTACATTTTCGCTGAACACTTTATGATTCTGCCAGTTCTCCAAAGGACTGCCGGCATATACCAAAATGCCCTTAAACAAGAAAAAACAAAATAACGCCATTGAAAGACCATAAC
>SLQX01000162.1 GCA_007131245.1 Bacteroidales bacterium | reverse complement strand
ATCACGATCATGCACCCAGCTTGATTGAAAAGTTTGAGATGACCCGACACGATACTTTACTCATCGACAATAATAAAATGGTTTTGAGTTCCATAGATGCAGTATCAGAACAAGAAAGCCCCGAAAGCGATGAAATCATTGTAGAGGCCACCATTGATGTTTTCACCCATTTTGACAACCATTACCAGGTTAATCCAAGGTTCATACTTCAAGGTAGATCTGTTCATTACCATGATGACATCATCCGGGACCTGGATTACCGTTTTCGCTTCAGCGATGTGAGCGATAAACCCTTTACCATCGAAATTGAGCTTTATCAGGAAGAGCCGGAGTTTATCATCATAAAAACTACTATATTCCCTTATATCAACCTGTTATGGCTAAGCTGTATTGTTATGTTGGTAGGATTCTGGATGACTTTCCGCAGGCGGTGGAAATACAGAAAGTCGGAAAAGCAATAAATTGAACCCGAACATTGTGCTAAACCAGGATTTATATGGAAAAAATTGAAAAAATCATTCTCATTGGAGCAGGCAACGTGGCAACTCAACTGGGAGAAGCACTACAAAGGGCTGGAATAAGCATATTGCAGGTATACAGTCGCACCCCCCAGTCAGCCAAAGAGCTATCATCCAAACTGGGCTGCAACTACACCCATGTTCCGGGTGAAATACAACCTGGAGCGGATCTGTACCTGTTTTCGGTATCCGACAATGCCCTGGCAGAAGTACTGAACCGATTTCCCCACAAAAGTGCCTTGGTGGCGCATACATCAGGCAGCATCCCCCTGGCTGTTCTTCAGCAAAAAGGTTTTGCGGGAGGGGTGTTTTACCCTTTGCAAACTTTTTCTAAATCCATAAAACCCGACTTCCACCAAATTCCTTTCTGTATTGAAGCCACTGATGAAAGTTACGCAAAAAGACTCAAACAACTGGCTGATAAGCTTTCCCATGACGTGAGAATGATCAATTCGGAGCAACGCCGTGCTATTCACATTGCAGCAGTTTTTGCCTGCAACTTCACAAACCATATGTTTGCCATCGCCGATGAACTTCTTGAACAAAAAGGTATTACCTTTGATATTTTGCAGCCGCTGATAGAAGAAACTTTCAACAAGGCAAAAAACCGCAAACCTGCACAGGTGCAAACCGGTCCGGCAGTGCGCAATGACCAGCAAATCATCCAAAAACACCTGGATGAGCTTGATTCTTTGCCCGATTACCAGAATATTTATAATTTTATCAGCCAAAGCATTATTAGGAAAAACAAATCAGGAAATTAACAACCTTACTTAATATGTCTAATTATAAAGCACTTCTTTCAGATATTCATACCTTCATTTTTGATGTGGACGGGGTAATGACCGATGGTATAGTGGTACTTTCCACCGGTGGCGATATGCTGCGCACCATGAATGTAAAAGACGGCTACGCACTGCAACTTGCAGTCAAGAAAGGGTATCGCATCATCATCATTTCAGGGGGTAACTCCGAAGCCGTGAGAAAACGCTTCCAGGGGCTTGGAATTAAAGAGATTCACCTTGCCATAGGCAACAAACTGGAAGTTTTTCACCAAATACTAAAGGAGGACAAGCTCGATCCAAAAAACGTATTATACATGGGAGATGACCTGCCCGATTATGAAATCATGAAAGAAGTAGGTGTGGCAGCTTGCCCCGCCGATGCAGCAGAAGAGATCAAGCATATCAGCCATTACATCTCTCCCAAACCCGGCGGCAAAGCCTGCGTGAGAGATGTACTTGAACAGGTGATGAAAGTTCACAACAAATGGTTTGATGAAGACGGATTACACTGGTAACCCAAACTTGCCACAATATACATGCACTAACATTCAATAACCATGCTGGCATACCTTAAGCTGTTTCGTTGGCCTAATCTGGTTATGATAGCAATAATACAATATCTGACCAGGTATGCCATTATTGTCCCCATGCTTCAACAACAGGGGTTTTATCCGGTTTTATCTGATGTCCATTTTGCCATGCTTGTTCTAAGCACCTTATTTATGGCAGCAGCAGGATATACAATCAACGACTATTTTGACCTGAGGACCGACCGGATCAACAAACCCCATAAAATTATTTTGGGAAAGAAAATCTCCAGACGAACTGCCATTCTTTACCACACCCTTTTAAATATCTCAGGAGTTTTGCTGGGAATTTACCTGTCTTTGATTGTGGGAAGATGGCCACTGATACTGGTTTTCCTGTTTATACCTACCCTGTTGTGGATGTACTCCATTCGCTACAAGAAAAAATTTCTCAGCGGAAACTTGTTGGTTTCTTTTCTTTCAGCCTTAACCGTTTTTATTGTTTGGGCTTTTGAATATCATGCACTGGGAAAAACTTACTCATTTGCACCAGAAACCCTGGCAACAACCGATCTGACAGTAAAAGTGTTTGCCATGTTTGCCTTTATTACCAGCCTGAGCAGGGAAGTTATAAAAGACGTGGAAGACATAAGAGGTGATGCAAAGACAGGCTGCAAAACCATTCCCATTGTTTCGGGCATCAGAAAAACCAAAATTTTCCTGGTGTCCCTGCAGGTGATTATCATGGTGTTTGTTGCCATATTTCAGTATTTACTTTTAGTAAGAGAATTTGATCTTTTGTTTATCTACCTTTTTTTCTTTATCCAAATACCTCAAATACTGGTTATCAACAATATTATCAGGGCCAGGGAAAAGGTTCATTACAGCATTTTAAGCGGAACAACAAAATGGGTTATGATAAGTGGGGTTTTCTCCATGCTATTTATTTATCTCTATTTTCAGAAGGGTTATATGCTATGACACACTGCATGTGCTTAAAAAAAAGACAATGATCTATCCTGTTGACAGAGGTTCAATTCCCCTAAAAGCAAAATTCCTGGTCCAGCCCCAGAAACCCACAATGCTATCAATCAAAAGCAAGCTCCAGGGTTCAGGCATTTATGAGAGCATACTTAACCATTGATTCACCAAACATTTATAATGACACTTACCCAACAACTCCAAAACAAAGATCTCATTCTTGGCTCACAGTCGCCACGCAGAAAAGCACTTATGGAAGAAACGGGTTTACCTTTCAGGGTAATGACTTTGCCGGTTGAAGAAACTTTTAGCAAGGAGCAGTCCCCCGCCGATGTGGCCATTTACCTGAGTCGTCAGAAAGCACAGCCTTTTAAAAAAATACTTCAGCCCCATTCCATTGTGGTTACGGCGGATACCATTGTAGTAAAAGACCACCAAATACTCAATAAAGCCAGCGATAGCAGACAGGCCTTTGAAATGCTCAAATTGCTTAATGCCACCCACCACCAGGTTATAACCGGGGTTTGCATCACTTCATTAAAACATCAGCAATGGTTTGCCGAAACCACCATTGTACATTTTGCCCAACTCACTAATGATGAAATACAATATTACATTGACCATTATCAACCTTTCGATAAGGCAGGAGCCTATGGCATTCAGGAATGGATAGGCAGTATCGCAGTGGAGAAAATTGAGGGTTCATACCATAATGTTGTAGGTTTACCAATAGCCCGTCTGTATAAATCTTTGAAAAACTTTCTGACAGAACACCCCTGACTGATTTGTGTGCTTTTTTTCTTTACTTTTGCCAACCCAATCAGCAAAATTCACGTTTGTTAATATGAAAATCGTTGTCAATACACAGCTGTTACTGCCCCACAAGCTTGACGGGATCGGCTGGTTTACTTACGAAACCCTCCAAAGAATTACGGCACGCCATCCCGAACACGAGTTTATCCTGATCTTTGATCGAAAGCCATCACCCGAACTGAAATTTCCCTCCAATACTCAATTGAAAATACTACACCCTCAGTCAAGGCATCCTTTTCTGTGGTTTTTACGTTTCGAAGTACTACTCCCCTTTTATCTGAAAAAACTCAAAGCCGACATTTTTGTTTCTCCTGATGGCTGGATGACCACAAGCACATCAGTACCTTGCCTGCAGGTCATCCACGACATCAATTTTGCCCATCATCCCAAAGACATCCCCTTTTGGACCCGCCATTATTACAATAAGCTATTCCCGAGATATGCAAAAAAAGCAAAACGAATAGCCACCGTGAGCCAATACTCCAAAAACGACATTGTGAAAACCTATGGTATTCAGCCCGAAAAAATTGATGTAACACCCAATGGTTGCAATACCGGTTACAAACCCACAACCCCCGAACAGCAGCAAGAAACCCGACAACAATTTACCGGAGGCAACCCCTACTTTTTATATGTAGGGGCGTTGATCCCCAGGAAAAATATTGCCCGCATGTTTGTAGCTTTTGATCAGTTTAAAAAACGAGATCCTCAGAACACAAAACTTGTAATTGTTGGCAAAAAGAAATGGTGGACTCGCGAAATAAGTGAGACCTATGAAAACATGAAATTCCGGGATGATGTATTGTTTTTGGGCCGACAAAAATCTGACGGACTCCGGCAACTTTATGCGGCATCCGTCGGGCTGGTATTTGTTCCTTATTTCGAGGGTTTTGGCATCCCTATTTTGGAAGCTTTTAACTGCGAAACGGCAGTTATTACTTCCAACGTTACATCAATGCCCGAGGTAGCCGGAGATGCGGCTTTACTCACAGACCCCTATTCAGTGGACTCCATTGCAGAGGCCATGACAAACCTAAGCAATGATGTTAAACTCAGGGAAGGGTTAATTGAAAAGGCCCGAAAAAGAAGAGAACTGTTTTCGTGGGATATTACTGCAGAAAAGCTATGGGAGTGCATTGCTAGGGTAGCAGATGAAGGTAACAAATCATGATGGGCATATAACCTAAAATAGATTATTACTTTGCCGGAATGGAGAAAATTAAGGTACTGCCTTTGCCCGGCTCACTTTCAGCTTTTATTGAACCACCCATCTTACTGACAAACTCATTGCATAAAATCAGGCCCAGTCCGTGGCCTTCTTCTCCATCTGTTCCCGGAGAAGATACGATGTCTTCATTCACCCTGAACAAATGCTTTTGATTGCCTGGTTCAATTCCTACCCCATTATCTTGTATTGTTACATACACCATTTCACTTTCTGCACGGGCATTCAGCAAAACTTTCCCCTTGTTGGGATAGCAATACTTAACAGCATTGGAGAGCAGGTTGCGCAACACAATTTTCAGCAAGCGTTCATCCACAAATGCAACCTGGTCATCCGAAATTTCATTGATGATTTTTATGTTTTTTTTTCGAATCCATGGCAAAATTGCCTCTATCTCTGCTTCAGCAATGGACCCCAGGAAGTATTCCCTGGGATTGTTTTTCGTACGGCCGGCCTGTGAGTGAGCCCATTCAATCAAGTTATCCATCAGGTTTTCACATCCGTTCAGAGTTTGGTCAAACCATGCCAGCAGCTCATCGGTTTTTACCTTATTGTCAGTAGCAATACTGCTTTGCAACATTTTGCTGATAATTTGCAATGAGCCAATGGGGTTACGCAAATCATGGGAAATAACTGAAAGAACCTTTTTTTTAGTGTCATTGACTTCTTTCAACTCTTTGGAATATGCTTTCAACTCATCTTTTTTTTGCTTAAGCTCATGCTGCAAATGCACCCTCATGAGAAGCTCTGTGGTATTCAAGGGCTTGGAGATACAATCCACTACCCCTTGGTGAAAACCCTGGGCTACACCATCGGCATTACCATTGGCTTTAAGCAAAATTACCGGCAATTGCTTGTCTGTTTCTTTTATTTTCTTTAAGGCATCTGTCATGCCCGGTATATTGATATTCATCAACGTCAAATCGTATTCATGATCTCCACTGAGAATTTCAAGGGCCTTACTTCCATCCATTTCACACCCCACGTAGTAGCCCTCTTTTCTGAGAACATCTACAATCAATTTAACCTGGAGCTGATCATCGTCCACGACTAGTATTTTGTATTCGCCATTGGACTTTTCCATTAAACCTTCCATGATTTTTATATTTTTCAATCCTGCAATCCTATAATAATGACAATTACGGTCTATTGATTGTTCGTAATTTAACCATCACCTTTCCTTCTGTTTGGTTATATTTACTT
>SLQX01000065.1 GCA_007131245.1 Bacteroidales bacterium | reverse complement strand
TACCTTCATTTCCCTGGAGGTTTCCATATCGATAAAGCGGTAGGGACGATTTTGGTAATCAAGATTTAGTTCCCTGTTTTTATCAAAAATATGGAATAGGATTACCTCATGCTTATTATGTTTCAGGTGTTGTAATGCACTAAACACTTCTTCCGGATCCGTAATATTCTCCATCATATCACTGAAAATCACCACCAGGGATCGTTTATGGATTTTGTCAGCTATTTCATGTAAAACTTTGGCCGGATTCGACTTTTCATTGATTCTTTTAGTTTCAGGTTTACTAAGGTTTTCCAACTGGGCAAATAAAAACTTGTTGTGGGCAAAGTTCGATTTGGTAGGCGTATGCATATGGAGCTTTTCGCCAAAAATACTCAAGCCAGCAGCGTCGCGCTGTTTTTTCAGCAGATAAATCAATGAGGCCGCTCCCTGGATAGCAAAATCAATTTTAGACAAGGTGCTACTTTCCTCTTCATGGGAGGGAAAATACATGGATGATGACTGATCAATAACCAGTTGACAACGCAGGTTGGTTTCTTCTTCATACTTCTTTACAAAGAGTTTTTCGGTGCGTGCAAAAAGTTTCCAGTCAATATTTTTGGTGGATTCACCAGGGTTGTAAATACGGTGTTCGGCAAATTCAACAGAGAATCCATGAAAAGGACTTTTGTGCAAACCCGTCAGGAATCCTTCTACAACCTGTCGAGCCAGCAGCTCCATGTTTTCAAACTTTTTGTATTTGGGGTTTTCTAAGGAATTTTTCACGATAAGAGAACGTTATTTATGAAAATCAAACATGTTTAAACTGCCAGGAAACTGACTGGAGGATTAAACATATCTGAAAAGTATGAAAAATAAAGCATTTGCGATTATATAACAGCTATTAATCACTATGAAAAAGGGTGTCTTTTAACACAGACACCCTTTTTAACAATGCATACGTGAATTTCTTTAAAGTAAGCTATCAATTTTTGAGGCAAGAACAGATTTGGGTACTGCACCTACCTGCTTGTCTGCTACTTCCCCATCCTTAAAGAACAAAATGGTAGGAATGTTGCGTATGCCAAACTTGGTAGCAACCTCTGGATTGCTATCCACATCCAGTTTACCAACAATGGCCTTGCCTTCATATTCAGTGGAAATTTCGCTTACGATGGGTGCCACCATCCGGCATGGTCCGCACCATTCTGCCCAAAAATCAACCAAAACAGGTTTGTCTGATTTGAGTACCAATTCTTCAAAATTGCTGTCTGTTAATTCGATTGCCATAATGATTGTTGTTTTTTTATAAGATTAAAACTTCACTTGCACATTGCACCCCAGGATTGACACGGCAAATGCTAACTTTAAGACGAATCCTCCCTTATGTTGAGTACATTAACTTTCAAATATCTTTATTCTTACAAATTTATAAATTTTCTTCAATAAATACATCCTGTTGATGTGGGGCTCTCTTAAAGGTTATTAATTTATTTCACCCTAACAGGTCCACTTACTCATTTTTATAGTCGATGATATTTGCCTGTAAAAACCTGGTAGTAGAGATTTTGGAAGTCAGAAATTAGTTAACCAACCCCTGTTAAAAAATAATTAATTAAGTGTATAATGGAGCTGACTGGCTTTCAATATGTCTGTCAGAAATCCAATGGGTTCAACTTTGGTCTTACGGGCCAGCATCTCCACCGTGTTTTTTTCCACATCATCGCGCAATTTAATTTTTAGACGGCATTTGCCCTGATGACTATTGATATGATGTTTTAAACTATCAATAAACTTTTCATTCACCTCAGCCACAGGAATTTCCAACAACAAGTCGGAAATCATCTTTTCAGCCACATCACTCAACAACATCATTGACTTAACCTTTACCTCAAGTTGTTCGGCATTTCTGAAACGCGGAGCAATGCGCGCCCTGACAAACACAAAGCTTTCTTTATGCAAAAAGTGCTTTACCTTGTAATAATCCTCTGAAAATACATGCAGCTGTATGGAGTCCGTATAATCTTCAATGACAAAACTTCCAAAAGGTTTACCTGTTTTGGTATATTTATGATTGGCCATGGTAATCACACCGGCAAAGGTTACTTCCCTGTTGTTTAGTTTTTGCAGATCACTCAGTGCTGAAATAGTATGACTGCAAAAATTATCGATTTGTATTTTGAAATTATCAAGGGGGTGTCCCGAAATATACATCCCAGTGACATCCTTTTCCTTTTTCAACATTTCCAGCTTTTCCCACATGGGGCAGTCCGGTAATTCAGGATCGGGAATATGCGAATCCTCGGAATCGCCAAACAGATTCATTTGTGATGAATTTTTCTGTAAAACAAAAGCATTGCTGTAACGGATAAGGCGGTCAATGAAAGTTGCTCCCCCCTCCTCTTCACAATGGAAAAACTGGGCACGATGCACATTTTCAAAACAATCAAAAGCACCTGCCATAGCCAGCGATTCCAGGACTCTTTTATTAACCGATCGAAGATTGATTCTCTGCATAAAATCAAATATGCTTTTGTACAGACCATTTTCTTCCCTTTCCTTTACGATGTTCTCCACAGCACCTTCTCCCACACCTTTCACGGCACCCAGGCCAAAACGGATTTGCCCCTTATCATTCACCACAAAGTTGAATGCACTCTCATTGACATCCGGCCCCAACACAGGGATATTTTGCCGGTAACACTCCTCCATGAAAGTGGTGATTTTTGTAATATCGCTAAAGTTATGCGTAAGCACTCCCGCCATATACTCAGCAGGGTAATTAGCTTTAAGCCAGCCCGTGCGGTAAGCTACCACCGAATATGCTGCCGAGTGCGACCGGTTAAAGCCATACTGGGCAAATTTTGACATCACGTTAAAAATGTCTTCGGCATTCTTTTTATCCACACCCTTTTTAACAGCCCCATCTATGAAGATGGTTTTTTGTCGCTCCATCTCTTCAATCTTCTTCTTTCCCATGGCCCGGCGCAGTATATCTGCAGCTCCCAGGGAGTAACCTGCCATAATTTGTGCAGCCTGCATAATCTGCTCCTGGTAAACCATGATACCGTGAGTAGGTGTAAGTATCTCCTCCAACCAGGGATGCGGAAATTGGGTCTCAGAAACACCTTGCTTACGGTTGATAAAATCAGGGATAAAATCCATGGGACCCGGCCGGTATAAAGCATTCATAGCGATCAAATCCTCTATATTGTTGGGCTTAAGCTCTTTGAGATATTTTCGCATTCCCGCCGACTCAAACTGGAAAGTACCAACCGTTTCACCTTTCTGATAAAGCTTAAAGGTAGGCTCATCATCCAGGGGGATTTTTTCAGGATCAATGTCAATATTGTGGCGTCTTTTGATATTTTTTACAGCCTCTTTAATGATACTCAGGGTTTTTAGACCCAAAAAGTCCATTTTAAGCATTCCCACCGATTCAACATATTTACCATCATATTGGGTAACAGGCAGGTCGGAATCTTTTTGCGTACTCAGAGGTATACAGTCTTCCAGGTCGGTGGGGCCGATAATCACCCCGCATGCATGTACCCCAGTCTGCCGGTTAGAACCTTCCAATATCTTGGCAAACTTCAGGGTCTCCCGGATGACCTGGTTATCGTCTTCAAGGGCTTGCCCCAGCTCAGGTACTTCTTTATAGGCATCACTGAGAGATGTTCCCGGTTTTTCGGGCACCAATTTGGCCAGGCGGTCAGCCTCTGGAAGGGGCAATTTCAAAACCCGCGCCACATCCCTTATAGAAGACTTGGCAGCCATGGTTCCAAATGTTACAATCTGAGCTACTTTGCTGCGCCCATACTTATCTATCACATAATCCATCACCTTTTCACGCCCGTCGTCATCAAAATCAATATCAATATCAGGCATGGAAACCCTCTCAGGATTGAGAAACCGCTCAAACAGCAGGTTGTATTTGATGGGATCGATACTGGTAATTCCTGTACAAAATGCTACTGCGGAGCCTGCGGCACTACCTCTGCCAGGACCTACTGCTACATCCATTTTACGTGCTTCATTGATCAGGTCCTGAACAATCAAAAAGTACCCGGCAAATCCCATATCCCGGATAATCTTTAACTCGTGATCCAGGCGCTCTTTGATTTCAGGTGTTATCTCTTCATAAAACTCCCTGGCTCCTTCATAGGTAAGATGCTCCAGGTAATCATCCTCATTTCCGAACCCTTCGGGTAACGGAAAAACGGGAAGTAATATATCCCGCATTATTTCATACTCCTCCACTTTATCTACAATCTCCTGGGTGTTGGCAATGGCCTGGGGTATGTCATGAAACAATTCGGCCATCTCAGCGGGTGTTTTGATATATTCCTGGCCTGAATACCGCATTCTGTTGGTATCATCCAGGTCTTTACCCGTCTGTAAACAAATGAGAATATCATGAGCTTTGGCATCCTCGGCATTAATATAATGACAGTCGTTGGTTGCAATTACTTTCAAATTATGCTTTTCAGCCAGTTGTAAAATTTGCTGATTGACTGGTTCCTGCTCTTCAAGCCCGTGTCGCTGAAGCTCCAGGTAATAATCATCACCAAATATTTCCTGGTGTTCTTTGATAACTGCTTCAGCTTTTTCCATATTTCCCCTGAGAATTGCCTGGGATACCTCCCCACCCAGGCAGGCAGAAGAAGCTATAATCCCTTCGCTGTATTTGCGTAAAATCTCCTTGTCTACCCGAGGGGTATAATAAAATCCTTCGAGATACCCCTTGGAAACAATCCGTGACAGGTTTTGGTATCCTTTGTGGTTTTTAGCCAGCAGAATCAAGTGGTACCCACTTCTGTCTTCTTTACCTTTTTTATCAAAACGACTGCCATTACTAACATACACCTCGCACCCTACAATGGGCTTTATTCCGTTATTTTTGGCGGCCTGGGTGAAGTGCATCACCCCATACATGTTACCATGATCAGTAATGGCAATGGCCTTCATGCCCGAATCAGCCACTTTCTTCATCATCACATCAATATTAGCGGCTCCGTCAAGTATGGAAAAGTTTGTATGTACGTGTAAATGTGTAAATTCTGTCATAACCTTTTTATGTCTAATTTTGCTTCAAAAATATACAAAATAAAGGCTTAGTTTTCCGCTTTTTTATTCACAACCCATGGGAGTTATTAACTTTTCTGTTTGGATTCGGCCAAAAGCACTCACTCTCTGGATTCTGCTTTAAGCAGGAAGCTCTGACAAAGTATCATCCAGAATTAATGCTGTAAGTATTGCATCATTATCAAAACGAGCAATTTAATTTTCTCGATCAAATTTGCTTGATTATTATTGCATTGGTGATGATTGATAAGCATCATGTAAAAATAAAAAGGTAAAAACTTTGTTATTTGCCAAAAAAGTAGGAAATTTGCACCCCTGAAAATTACAAATATTTTAATTTAAACCTAACAAATTATTTATTACAAATGCCAACAAGAATAAGATTACAGAGAAAAGGTAAAAAGGGACGTCCTTTTTATCATTTGGTAATAGCGGATGGTCGTGCACCACGAGACGGAAAATTTATTGAAAAGCTTGGCACCTACAATCCTCTAACCGATCCTGCCACGATTGACATTAACTTCGATCGTTCCCTTTACTGGCTCCAGGTAGGAGCGCAACCCTCAGAAACAGCCCGTTCTATCCTTTCGCGTGAAGGAGTTTTGCTCAAAGATCACCTTTTAAGGGGTGTAAAAAAGGGAGCTCTTACCGAAGAACAAGTAGAAGAAAAATTCCAGGCGTGGCTTAAAGAAAAAGCAGAAAAACTGGAGCAAACTTCAAAGAAAAGTGAGTTGACCGCCCAGGAAGAAAAGAAAAAGCGCCTTGAAGAAGAAAGAAAGATCAAGGAAGCCCGGGCCGAGAAGCTGGCTAAAAAGCTCGCTGCTGAGAAAAAATTAGAAGAACCGGAAGCGGCAGAGGGTGCAGAAGAATCAGCCCCCAAAGCGGAAGCCACTGAACAAAAGCAGGAAGAAGCTCCCAAGGCAGAGGCTGCTGAAGAGAAAAAAGAAGAGGCTTCTGACAAAAAGGAAGCTGCGGATGAAGACAAAAAAGAACAATAAAGTTAACTGTTCCGATTCAATCCGTATGGATTCATTTAAAAACCTGCCTGGTAACATGAACCAGGCAGGTTTCTTTTCATAAACCCAAAGCATATTCAGGAAAATGGATAAAGAAAAGTGTTTTTACCTGGGAAAAGTCACACGCGTAATTGGCTTCAAAGGCGAAGTGGTAGTGTTTGTCGATAGCGATGAACCCGAAAACTACTCCCAGCTGGATGCTGTTTTTCTGGATATCGGGAAGAAGCTTATCCCTTTTTTTATTGATAGCATTGTACCCCGTAATAAAAACAACCAGTTTACAGTTAAGTTCCAGGATGTGGATAGTTCCGGGGAGGCCGAAACAATTACAGGCCGGGATTTGTATCTGCCGCTGGATGTATTGCCTCCACTGGAGGATAACAACTTTTACTTCTGGGAAGTGAAACAATTCAAGGTGATTGATGAACACAAGGGAGACATCGGCACTATCAACCAAATCCAGGATTACCCCGGAAATCCGCTGTTTGAAATACAGCATGGCAGTAAACAGATCCTTATCCCGGTAAAGGATGATTTTATTAAAAAAGTGGATCGAAAAAACAAAACCATATTTATAGATGCTCCCCCCGGACTCATCGATATATACCTGGAAGAAGATTAAAACACCAGAATAACAGCCATCGTCTCTGAGCCAGTGACCCAAAAACAAACTTACCATGTTTACCTTCAAACAGTTTAGCCTGTCTGACAGTGAGTGTGCCATGAAAATAGGTACCGATGGAGTACTTTTGGGAAGCTTTGCTGCAAACTACCCCTGCAGCCGTGTGTTAGATGTGGGAACCGGATGCGGACTGCTTGCACTGATGATTGCCCAGAAAACACAAGCAATCATTGATGGGATTGAAATTGAAGAGAATGCAGCCGGGCAAGCTGCTGCCAACTTTAAACAAACTCCCTGGACCCACCGTCTGTTTGCACATCATATATCTCTGCAAAAATTTGCCACCAATGCAGAAAAAAAATATGACCTTGTGGTTTCTAATCCCCCTTTTTTCAAGGGTAGCCTGAACAGCCAGTACCACCCTCGAAACCTCGCCCGCCATGACCATAGCCTTAGCTTTAATGAACTTTTTGCCCACACCCGGCAGTTGATGATAAACCATGGTATACTTTTAATCATTTATCCGGCCGATGCAGAGCAACTTATGGACCAGACGGCAAAAGAAAACCTCTTTTCAGCCGCCAAAAAAGTTTACATCTATCCTACTCCGGGTCATTCAGCAAGACGAATTATTTCTGAATTTCATATAAAACCGGTAGCTCAATTAAAAAAAGAATCGATTATTATAGAATCGGGAATCAGACATCAATACACATCAGATTATAAAAAGCTTACTTTCGATTATCACCCTTTCTGGAAATAAACCTGTCGTCTTTGCCCCCAGACAACACACTCCCTGACAACACTAGTCGTGCCAACATTTTGTTATATATTAAAAATTCCTTTAATTTCGCATCAGGCAGCCATGATACACCACTTATAAATACCTCTTGTTGTTTTGTATTAAAAAACACGAGAGTTTAAAACAGGGTATTTCTTTGTGTAATATTTAAGCATCCGCCACCAGTATTGACGATACGAAATATTAACCCCATTATCGGGGAATTCAGGACAACATTACATCTAACTTATTTGTTTTTAATACTTATAATCCGAATCAGCCATGCAAAAAACTTTACTGGAAAAATTTTACAAGTATATACATATTGACACCCAATCCGATCCCGAATCCAAAAGTTATCCAAGCACCAAAAAACAGTTTGATCTTGCTCAAGTGCTGGCCCAGGAGCTTAAAGATCTGGGACTAGAAGACGCTCATGTGGATGAACACTGCTATGTTATGGCCACATTACCCGCTAACACCAATCAGGATATACCCCCAATAGGCTTTTTGGCACATATGGACACAGCCCCGGACATGGCAGGTAAAAATATTAAACCCAACATTGTAGAGGAATACAATGGAGAAGACATTCTTCTCAACCCAGAAAAAGATATGTACCTGAAAGTGTCAGACTTTCCTGAACTGAAAAATTATTTGGGCCAAACCCTTATCACTACTGATGGCACTACCCTACTGGGGGCAGATGACAAAGCAGGAATAGCCGAAATCATGACCGCGGTTGAATACCTGGCGAAAAACCCACAAATTAAGCATGGTCCTATAAAAATAGCTTTTACCCCCGATGAGGAGATTGGCAAAGGAGTAGACCACTTTGATGTTAAAAAATTCGGTGCCCGTTATGCCTATACCCTGGATGGCGGACAATTGGGTGAGTTGGAGTTTGAAAATTTTAATGCTGCATTTGCCATGGTGAGCGTGCAGGGCAGAAATGTACATCCTGGAATGGCCAAAAGCAAAATGATAAACTCCATGTTGGTGGCCAGCGAGTTTAACGACCTGCTACCTGTTTTCGATCGACCTGAATATACCGAAAACTATGAAGGCTTTTTTCACCTGATAAAGTTTGATGGCACCGTTGAAGCATCCACCCTACAATATATTATCAGGGATCATGATCTGCAAAAATTTGAAAGCCGCAAAAAGCTAATTGAAGAAGTAACATCTTTTATCAACAAAAAATATGGTGAAGGAACCATTAGCCTGGAAGTAAAAGACCAGTACTACAATATGCGCCAAAAAGTGGAGTCGGTTTATCATATTGTGGAAATTGCCGGGCAGGCAATGAGAGAGTTAGGTATTGAACCCAACATCAAGCCCATCCGAGGAGGGACAGATGGTGCAAGGCTATCATACATGGGCCTGCCCTGTCCCAACCTTTTTACCGGAGGACATAATTTCCATGGTAAATATGAGTTTATCCCCCTGGAGAGCATGGAGAAAGCCACAAAGGTCATTCTTAAGATTATTGAACTATACACCTAACCGTAAAAACAACAATTTACCAGCAAGACTTAAACCAAAAAAAAATGAGTAAACCTTTGCAAGAAGTTTTACTCATTTTTTTCCGGACACAGGTTCTTTCCACTCTTCAGGATAAAATAAAGTATTTGCAACGCAGGCAATAGGAAGAAAAGTGTGCTGAATACCTAAATACCAGTCCATTAACCTGGTTTTCTTATCCTTTGTACCC
This sequence comes from Bacteroidales bacterium, assembly GCA_007131245.1. GTDB lineage: Bacteria > Bacteroidota > Bacteroidia > Bacteroidales > UBA7960 > SKVR01. The sequence goes on along the minus strand of SLQX01000065.1, from coordinate 11,517 downwards.
CACTGCCCGTTCCAGGTTTATGACATTTTCCATTTTGGTATCATTAAAGTATGTGCGTGCCATATTGGTTTCCAGTACGTCAGCCCCTGAAATGTCGGCTCCGGAGAGGTTGGCTTTGAAAAGGTTAGCACGGGTCATATCGGCATATTGCAGCTGGCTTTGCGACAATGTAGCCCTCGTAAAATCAGAATCGATGGCTGAAACTTTATGCATATCGGCACTATCCAGGTTGGCATCTGTAAAATCCGATTCATCCATAATAGCTTTTCCAAGGCTGGCACCTGCCAATACACTCCCTTCAAAAGTTGCACCCTTAAGGTTTGCACCTCTCAAATCAGCATTAGCCAGAAACGCGCCCGAAAGATTAGCTCCCTTCAGGTTGGCGCCACGCAGGTTTGCTTTGGAAAAATTCGCTCCTGATAAATCTGCTCCCGCAAGGTATGCCCTTTCAAGGTTAGCTCCTCTTAAGTTGAGCGGACGATACGCATCCCCTACTGAACTTTGAGCTACCAATATCCAGAGATCCCTATCCGATAACAGTCTGTTTCCAGGTTCCGTCATTTGTTAGACTACTTTGATGATTAATGGCACAAAAATAATATTATTACTGACACAACAAGCTTTATTTTAAACAAAATGATTTTTTATCAAAACCTTACACCAAAAGCATGATTTAAAATCTTACACAATATTAACAGCATCTTATCCTGTTTTTATGTCATTTTGAAGATTATTCGACATATCAGCTGTTATAAAATTTTGCTCACTACTTTTTAGGCGGGAGCGAACCTCTATTTTAAATTTTTTCCAATAGAATAGGCATCTCCTATTTTCTCTCCCAACGTTCGGTATTCTCTGGCACCTCCCATATATATAAGCGGGTTCATGGCTTCAGGGATATAAGATCCGGGTTTTTCGGTATCCTTTAATTTATCGGTATCCATGTGTACCTGTAAAATTTTACCAACAAAATGGTTTGTGCGTCCAACAATGGAGCTTTCAACCAACTCACATTCAATGTTAAGAGGACATTCTTTGATAATAGGCGAGGGTATATGCTTGGATGGTAATTTGGTAAAGCCTGTTCTTTGAAACTTATCCACATCCTTTCCGGAGTTTATTCCGCAAAAATCTGCCTCAACCATAATGTCCGCTGATGCAATATTAACCGTAAAGTGTTTGTTATTGAGGATTTCATTCCCGGAAAAGCCTTTGGTACCCACCGAAATACCCAGGGTCGGAGGTGCACTGGTCAAAAGGGTAACCCAGGCAATGGTTACAATATTTGATTTCTCCATATTTCCTGTAACTACCAGGCTAACAGGCATAGGGAACAAAATCTTTTGAGGTTCAAAACTGGTTTTGCTCATAACATTCATTTTTTATCTCCAACAATAAATTTTAAACACCTTCGAAAGATACAAAAACATTGAAGTGGTTTAATAAAAATTTTCCGTAAAGAGAAATATCCTTTGTGAAAACCAGTAATCAGCAGGATCCAAAAAGTGAACCTCCGGGAAATGCTTTACCTGCTTCAAGCATGGAATTCGTTTTCTATTGTCAGACGTTTCAATGGGGCTGGAGATATAAAAAAGTTCGATCTTTTTTTGCGGAGAAAATTTTCATATAACTGCATAAAGACACTCATGAAAACAAGCTTCTGCTTATGAAACTTGCATGAGCACCGATCGCTCAAAAAAGAAGATAAACCGAACGAAGTGAGCTTATGAGAACCAATATAAATGTAATTTGAGAATAAAGTAACGTCATGCAACTTTCATCATACCGATGAATTAACTAATTTACATTCTGATAAAATCGATACTTTGAAAGAAAAGGGGTTCTTCCACAATATACACCTGCCTGTGGTTAAAAGGCAAAGGATAGTTTTTCGAACAACTGATGGGGAAACATAATACCAGCTTTACTCATGATTTATTGTATTTTGAGCTTTTCCTTTTTCTTTGCACTACATTATACCGTTCCAGATATAACCCCATTTTCTCTATCATTGAAAAGATAATCCATCCACTTGTTGCATAGGGGATTGCATCTGGCAGCACGGGATTATTTACATCTCGTTGCCGGGGCTGTTTTGAGTCTTTTTGATAGCCTCCCCTTTAGGTAAGAAAGTCAATCCAGGCCAGTTCAGGGGCAGGTTATGCCAGTCATGTTATCAATCATGATATAACTCCAAAGAAACCGGGAATGATTAAAAAAACATGCGATTCTAGCCCCCCTGACAGGTCATCTGCCACTAGCTTTGTGGAAAATATCCATACCGAAATCTCAAAAATGCCTAATTTGATAATTTTATTGAATTATTTATAACCTTAGTATGTTTTTTTATAATTTTGGCACCATCAAAACACAATGTTAAACCCATCGAACAGTCAGCTGTTCCAAAAAACAACCTTATGACACAAACCAAAGAAACCATCAGGGTTCACCCACCTGATGTAAGCATCTATGGAATCAAGAACACCCCTGAAGTTTACTACAACCTTTCCTATGATGAGCTTTTTGAGCATGAAACCGCTCCCAATGCTGAAGGCTATGAGAAGGGATTTGAAACCAACCTGGGAGCTATTGCAGTAGATACCGGTATTTTTACAGGCCGCTCACCCAAAGACAAGTATATTGTTGAACAGGAATCCAGCAAGGAGAATATCTGGTGGGCCAGTCCCAAAGCCAAACGTTCAGACAACCACCCCATCAGCCCCAAAGTGTGGAACGATTTGAAAGAAACCACCCTGACACAGTTTCATGGTAAAAAGCTCTATGTAATGGATGCTTTTTGCGGGGCCAATGAAAATTCGAGAATTAAAATCAGGGTTATTACAGAAGTAGCCTGGATGGCTCATTTTGTAAAGAACATGTTCATCCGCCCCACCGATGAGGAGCTGCTGGATTTTGAGCCTGATTTTGTGATGCTCAATGCATGTAAAACGGTGAATGAGAATTGGGTAGAACAAGATTTAAACTCAGATGTATACGTGGCTTTCAACCTGGAAGAAAAGATGTCGCTCATTGGCGGCACCTGGTATGGGGGTGAGATTAAAAAAGGCTTTTTCTCCATTATGAACTACTACCTGCCCCTACAGGGTATCGCTTCCATGCACTGTTCAGCCAACATGGGAAAAAATGGTGATACTGCCATCTTTTTCGGCCTTTCGGGTACAGGTAAAACCACCCTCTCTGCCGACCCCGATCGATATCTTATTGGAGATGATGAGCATGGATGGGACGATGATGGTATATTTAATTTTGAAGGTGGCTGCTACGCCAAATGTATCAACCTCAGCAAAGAGAAAGAACCCGATATTTACAATGCCATAAAACGCAATGCCTTGCTCGAAAACGTGGTGTACAATACTGATACGGGTGAAATAAACTTTTACGACACCACCAAAACCGAAAACACGCGGGTATCTTATCCCATCTTTCATATCGACAACATTGTAAAGCCAGTCAGCAAAGGGACGCATCCTAAAAAGATCATTTTTCTTACGGCAGATGCCTTTGGTGTTTTCCCACCGGTTTCCAGGCTTAGTAGAGAGCAAGCCATGTATTACTTCCTGAGTGGATACACCAGTAAACTTGCAGGAACTGAGCGGGGTGTAAGAGAGCCATTGCCCACTTTCTCGTCAGCATTTGGTGCTGCATTTTTACTGCTTCACCCAACGGTATATGCCCGCCAACTGGCCAATAAAATGAAAAAACACGGTGCAACAGCATACCTGGTTAACACGGGATGGACCGGTGGCCCTTACGGCATTGGCAAGCGTATCGATTTGGAGTCTACCCGCAATATCATCCGTGCTATCCTGGATGGCTCACTCGATAATGCAGAAACAGAAGAGGTGGTTCCCTTTGGACTCAAAATCCCCATGGAGGTAAAAGGGGTAGATCCCAAGATCCTCAACCCTGCCAACACCTGGAAATATGAAACAGCCTACAACAAACAAGCTGAAAAACTGGCTGAAAAGTTCATCGATAACTTTAACCAGTTCCTTGACACCGATGAAGGCCAGCGGCTGGTGGCTGCTGGACCACAAAACCGGTTCATGAAACAGTACTACAGATACTATGAGAGGCAAATCAATAAACTGGAAGCCAAGCACCATGAAGAAATCATACGGCTAAAAGACCAAATATACATCCTGCAGAATGCTTTCCATGATTATGTGTCTTTCAACTCCATCAACTCCGATTATAAGAAAAGGAAACTACACAGATATGTACCCATTGTTTCATGGTTTGATACAGAATCACAGGATGTAAGTACTGATTGCCACAATGCTGTAATTCAAATTACCAAAGACGTGGAACTTGTTGCTTATAGCCACGAGGAAACCGAACTGGGCTACAATGAGTTTATGACCCGCACCAAGCAGGAACTTTCTACCAAAGAAATGTACGATATCATTGATAATATCAAGGACTGTTTCGAGAAAAAGCCCTGCAAAAATACCGCCCTGCTCGACTCCAAGGATAACCTGCTTAAAGCAACCCTGCAGGTAGACAATTTTGTTATCAAAATTGGTTCGTTGGTCATTATCAAATATTTGGATGAGGATGAAAACCACCAGTTTGTGGTCAAAAAACTTTCCATTTCAGGATTGATTCACCTGGATAAAAACCCTGAACTGATAAAAATTCCCGCCAAACTGGTTGAGGAAATTCAATATTTTTAGCCTAACTTTGCCATGTAAAACGGTAGAGGTAGTTTCACAGACGTAAACCTTTTTCTCTGCTTGCATTTTTTTACGGAAACTACCCTACCGTTTTTCTTATCTCTTCCCCACCGACCACCCACCTGAACAAACCCACTTTTTCCAAGACACTTTCTTCCCAATTCCCAGCTATTTTATGAGAGATGAAGAAATTAAAAAAAAGCAGAATGAAAGGAAAATTCTTAAAAAAACTTGCTTATATTTTTAAAACTCGTATATTTGAGTGTTAATTTTTTTTGAATCAATATCTATTTAGCATGGAAACCGGAACAGTAAAATTTTTTAATGAAAAAAAGGGTTACGGATTTATCGTTGATGATAATTCCGAAAAAGATGTGTTTGTTCACCACACGGGTTTAGTAGACAAAATCAGCAATGATGACAAAGTATCTTATGAACTGGCTGAAGATCAAAAAGGACTTAAAGCAGTGAATGTAAGAAAAGCTTAAACACTCTATACCCAAAGTATTCAAAAAGCCCCGCCATAAAGGTGGGGCTTTTTTGTTTTTGGAAGCCATCGGTGATAAAGGTGGATGTAACGACCCAGAATCATGCAATACAGTTAAAAAGGAACTTTTCTGTTAAACTATTATTTACCCAATTTAAAACCAACTCCCAAAATCTTGCTTTCTCTTTCACGCAAATGCATTAATTTCGCAGAAAAAACGATGAATTATTTCCAGGCAGAAAATCTCAGTAAATCTTATGCAGAAAAGCTATTGTTTCAGGATATCAGTTTTGGTATCGAAAAGGGACAAAAAGTGGGATTTATTGCCAAAAATGGCGCTGGTAAAACCACCCTGCTCAATATCATGATGCAAAAGGATATTGCTGATAGTGGACACTGCAATTTCAGAAATGACATCACGGTTGCCTACCTGGATCAAAACCCCGAATTCGCCAGGGGTGCATCTGTACTGGAAACCATATTAAAAGACAACAGCCCTGCCATTGCCACCCTGAGAGAATACAGAAGATTGGCATCACAACAGGAAAAAAGTGCCCAACCGGATGATGTGGCTAAGCTGGAGAAACTCATCAACAAAATGGACCAGCTGCAAGCCTGGGACCTGGAAATAAAAATCAATCAAATCCTTACCCAGCTAAAAATAGAAGACATCCACCAACCTGTTCACCAGCTTTCGGGAGGACAGGTAAAGCGGGTAGCACTTGCCAAAATCCTTATTGAAGATGCCGATTTCATCATCATGGATGAACCCACCAACCATCTGGACCTGGACATGATAGAGTGGCTGGAAGAATACCTGGCCCGACAAAACCTAACCCTGCTTGTGGTGACCCACGACCGTTATTTCCTTGACAATGTGTGCAATGAAATCCTGGAACTGGACCAGGGCAGTGTTTACCGGTACAAAGGAAACTACGCTTACTTTTTGGAAAAGAAACAGGAGCGGGAAGCAACCATGCTGGCTGAAACCGAAAAAGCCCGAAACCTGTTGCGCAAGGAAACCGAATGGATGCGACGACAGCCCAAAGCCCGCACCACTAAGTCAAAAGCTCGTACCGATGCGTATTACCAACTCAAAGATAAAGCAGTGCAAACCCACTCAGAGACACCCGGAGAAATACGCATGCAAGCTGCACGGATGGGAAAGAAAATTCTTGAACTGGAAGATATTCAGAAAAAGTTTGACCAAAAAACAGTTATTGAGGACTTCTCTTACATTTTCAAGAAGAATGAAAAGGCAGGCATCGTTGGCATGAACGGTACAGGGAAAACAACTTTGCTTAATATCATCACACAAAAACTGCCCCCCGATAAAGGTAAAATTACCACCGGAGAAACCGTACGCTTCGGGTACTTTACCCAGGAAGGTATTAAGGTGGATGATAATAAAAAAGTAATTGAGGTTATTAAAGATATTGCCGAAAATATTACCATAGGAAAGAGTTCCAGCTTAACGGCTGCACAGTTTCTGCATCACTTCAACTTCCCATTTCATGCCCAGAACGATTTTGTGAGCAAGCTCAGCGGTGGTGAGAAAAGACGCCTTTACCTGTTGACTGTTTTGATGAAAAATCCTAACTTCCTGATCCTGGATGAGCCCACCAATGACCTGGACATTGCTACCCTCAACGTACTGGAAGATTTTTTGCGCAACTTTCCCGGATGCCTGCTGGTGGTTTCTCATGACAGATACTTTTTGGATAACCTGGTAGATCACATTTTTGTATTTGAAGGAGAGGGGAAGATAAAAGATTTCCCGGGTAATTATACCGAATACCAGCAGAAAAAGAGCAAAGAAAAGCAACAGGAAAAGAAAGAGGAAAAGCAAAAGAAAGCACCAGCACCGTCTAAAAGTTCCGACACTTCAAAACCCAAAACCAAACTGACTTTCAAAGAGAGGAAAGAGTTTGAGTCGCTTGAATATGAGCTGGAGAAAATGGAGCAACACAAAAAGCAAATACTGGAAGATCTTAATTCAGGGAATCTAAGCCCCGAAAAGCTCCGTGAAAAATCTGATTTATATTCACAGTTAGAAAAACAATTGGAAGAAAAAGAAAACCGTTGGCTGGAACTTTCCCAATGGGCCTAAAAAAAGGGATGCAGAACTGCATCCCTTCACAAATTATAGTCCAGTGGGTTTTCACCCGGTTAAACTTATTGTTGATTGAGCATTACCGGCATCACCAGCATCAATATATCTTCATCCTTATCTTCGCTATCCAGCGGTAATATCAGGCCGGCACGATTGGGTTCCGACATTTCCATTACTACCTGGTCGGTTTCCAGGCTGTTGAGCATCTCCAGCATAAACTTACTATTGAAACCAATTTGCATATCGTTACCTTCAAAATGGCAGTTCAGTCTTTCCTCTGCTTCGCTGCTGTAATCCTGATCTTCTGCCTTCAGGAGCAACTCTGTTCCGGCAATTTTAAATTTCACCTGGTAGGTGGTTTGGTTGGAGAACAACGATACCCTTCTTATGGCATTAAGGAACGGGGAGCGGTCCAGCGTGAGCTTGTTGGGGTTTTCCGGGGGGATAACCGCCATATAGTTGGGATATTTGCCATCAATAAGGCGACAAGTCATGGTAAGGTTCTTGAACACAAAACGAGCGTTTTTCTCGTTGAATTCAATTTCCACCGGTACATCATCGGCAACCAGTGTATTTTTCAACTGATTCATAGGCTTTTTGGGCAATATGAATGATGCCGACTCCTCGGTGGTGATGTCTTTGCGGCGATAACGAACAAGCTTATGGGCATCGGTAGCTACAAAAGTAAGACCTTCGGAGTTGATTTCGCAGAAAATACCTGTCATCGTTGGTCTCAACTCATCGGTACTGGCAGCAAAAATGGTTTTGCTAATGGCATTATGTAGAATATCTGCCTCGATTTTAAAACCATTTCCACCTTCAATTTGCTCGGTGGCGGGATATTCTTCCCCGTTTTGTCCGGCCAGTCGATACTTCCCTTCTCCCGCGATCAGGGAAACACCAAAGTTTTCTTTGTCAATGTCCAGGGTAACAGGAATATCAGCAAAAGTTTTCAGGGTATCCAGCAAGAGCTTGGCCGGAATGGCAACCATTCCCTCATCTTCTGCCATATCAACCGTCAGGCGGGCTGTCATGGTCGTTTCCAGATCAGAAGCTGATACCTGTAACTCATTCTCCCGTAATTCAAACAGGAAATTATCAAGAATAGGCAATGCATTGTTGGTGCTTAGCACACCACTGATTGATTGTAATTGCTTCAACAGCAAGTTGCTTGATACTATAAACTTCATTTTATATCGGTTTTATGATACGTTTGCAAAGATAATTCTTTAATTCGATCCAATAAGGGTGCTCGGTTTTATTTTTCAAAAAATGACAGCCTCCTAAGAATTCGGTTAAACACATAATATTGGGCCAGAGCAAACTCTCCTTCCCCCATTTTTATGTAAAAACGGTTGGGGTCGCGATCAATAGCACCCGTCACCTGTTTCTGTTCATCTGTAACCCTTCGCGCGTAGGCAGTAAATCCCGTTTCATGGGAGTACACAGATTGTACGGTGATTTTCATAAAGGGTTGCTCAAAAATGAATTCTTTTTTTCTCTCTCGCGCCTGTTTATCCAGTAATCGCTCATAATGAATATCTTTAAAAGATGAAATATAGCGCATTACTTTGGCAGTATCTACATCAAAGGTTAAAGGTTGATCAGGCTGATCCCATGCGTAAAAACCAAAACCTCCCTCACCCTCCAGTTTCAGATGAAAAGACTCTCCGGGTTCATCATATACCTCAACACTTACCCTTTCTATCTCTTTCCAGTCAAGATCAATGATTACCGGGTCGAGCCACGCCCGGATGCCGGGCTCAAAAAGGTAAGATACTCCCGATTCTCTGCCGGGATGGTGAACTTTAAAGGCCATATCAGAGCCCGCCTTACGCATGTAAGTACTCTCCCCGTCTGGAGTGTCCTCTCCCACCCAAAAGACCTGGTAGCGCCGCTGATAAGGCCACATCTTCAGATTACCGATATGAATCCTGTATGCCTGCACATACACATCTACCTTCACCCCTTTTTGGGCCAACATCTGCTCAACTTTTTCACGATTGGATATACTCACGGGTTGACGGACAGACATACGCTCCATTACACTGATCAACTCCCTAACGGCCAAATCATTGGCTGGTTGCATACTGGACAACATCCATTGCCCCCTTTCATCTTTTATTAATGCAACTTTTTCATCCTTTTGCTGATCATGCATTACAACGCGGGTAACCAGTGCCTCTCTGTCAAGGGAAAAGTCGCGGTCGGCAGGACGGATGGTTGAATAGGAATGGGAGTACCAAAAAGTAAGCATACCCAACAAGAACAATACGAGGGAAAAGATCAAAAACAGGGTTTTGGTGTTTTTTTGCATGGATACAATCTTCAGTTTTTTTTATCAGAAGTACATTTTTTATTTTCTGCCAAAGTCAGTCCAGGTGTTTAATCCACTTTGAGACTGCTATTTACCATACTTTCTCTTTCTTATGTATAATCGCACAGCAGCAAAAGCCATAATGACCAATACGGGGAGGGCCACATTTATTACCTGAATAGCAAACCTGTTTTGACTGATTCGGCTCCTGTCAAGCAGTCTAAGCCTAACCTCCCTGGCCCTGGATTCCATTATCCCCCGATCGTCGTTGAGGTAATTCACAGCATTAAGAATAAAGTCACGGTTTCCAAAGGTTTCATCCAAAAAACGGTCATACCCCAGGGGAAGGGGTTGTCCCTGGTTGTCAAACTGGTTCCTGATGATATCTCCATCGGACACCACAATCATCCGGGAAGGCTCTCCCTGCTCACGTACCTCATAACCGGGCGGCAGAGTTTCAATGGGAGGCACCCTGTGCCGGAAAACCGATTCAAAAGCACCTTCCAGCAGCACTGCAACGGGTTGCGGGCCATCTCTGTAAAGACTTTCATCCACACCATGTTGCAAAATATCAAAAGAGATATGAGCCGGGGTTTGTACCACTCTGGAATAGGGTGAGCTCTGTAATAGGATAGTTTTATCAATCCCTTCCGCCGAAACGGTATCCAGACTGCTCACAAATTCAGTGCGTACAGCATTAAGGTTTCTTACCAGGGGGTGCTGGGAGGCCGGTGCGACAAGGGGAAAGAAGTTCCACGGAAGAAGTTCAATCTGGGGACGATCTCCCATAAAACCGGTGGTGATGGGTATGGGTGTTGCCTGCAAATCTTTTACTAAGTCCGTATTCAACCTTACCCCGTAGCGAAACAGCATATCATCCAGGTTGAGAGGCCAGGCCATACCAATGGTTTCAGGATTAACCTGCAGGCTGTCCATGGAGGCATAAACCGGATCAATAAGCCACAAAACAGACCCTCCATCCATAACAAACTGATCAATAACAAATTTATCCGATTCGCTAAACTCCTCCAGGGGTTTAGCAACAATAAGACTGTTAACATGATCCAGTGCAGTGATATCGCCATTTATGCGTAAACGGTCGGTATGATAAAACTCTTCCAGTTCATAGGTAATGTCGGCCACATAACGAAAGTCCAGTTCTCTATTCCCTTCCAGGAATGCAACCGTAGGTTTTTCCTCAAGGGTGAGTTTGTGGATGGCGCTGGCCAGATTGTATTCAAGGGCCTGTGCGGAGGTATTGATAACCCGTTCGGAAGAGGCACCCATTTGCTCCTGCAGCAGGGAAACGGCTGTTTCATCACCCCGGTAGCCTACGATGGCACCCGGGAATATGATTTGCTGAGACCTACCCCCCTCGGCTTCAACCTGTAGCTGGGTGGGTTGAAGCCCTTTGCTGGTCAACATCTGGTAATTCTCCTGGGTGCGCTCCCGGTCTCCCTTGTGGGTAGGGTTGATAAACTCGTACTGGATAAAATCGGAATAGGCCCTGAACTCATCCAGCATCTCTCGGGTTTGGTTACGCAAACGCTTAAACCCGGCAGGAAAGTCACCCTCCAGGTACACCTGGAAATATACGTAATCATCAAGATCACGCAACAAATCGCGTGTGGCATCGGTTAACGTAAACCGTTTTTCGGCCGTTAAATCCAGGCGCATGAAGTAGCGCAAACCGATCATGTTTACGGCGATAATTATTAACAAGCTTAGAAAAAGGCTTACAATATTATGCCGGCGCATATGAGCTTTTTTCTTTACCTTGTTTTCTACCTTATTGTTTTGCATAAAACCGGATTGAAATATTTTAAAAAAACAGATTGTCAACGATTATAAAATTCTAGAAGCAGTTTCTGACAGAGATTCTATTTCCCATATTAAAAAGAAT
>SLQX01000011.1 GCA_007131245.1 Bacteroidales bacterium | reverse complement strand
TTGTTTTGGAAGAGCAAACATTTGGTGAATGCTCATTTTGCCAAAAGGGGGACGAAAAAGGTTTGACTCCACAAGGGATGCACACTTTTCAATGTCGGCCAGGTAGTTTTTAGTTTTTGTTGACCATCCGCTTATATGGCTGTAGGTGTGATTTCCACACGCATGTCCTCTGTCAAGTATTTTTTCAAGCAAAGGGTAGTAGGTGTTCACATTTTCACCTTTGCAGAAAAAGGTGGCCTTCGATTCAAAGTCTTGTAGTATATCCAAAATCTGTTGTGTGGTTTGGGGGTGGGGCCCGTCATCAAATGTCAGATAAATCTTTTTTAGCGGGGTTTTGATATTCCAGTATATCCATGGAGTGCTGGCTGCTTTAAGGATTGGGGGAGGTGAAAAAAAGTACATGTGTCAGGCATAGGGATTTCCACAAGGCAATTCAACAGTAAATTTAACACCCCTGGCAACATTTTCAAAATAAATTTTCCCATCCATGTTTTTTTCTATGATAATTTTTGCAATATACAACCCAAGTCCCAGGGCTTGCTCTTGCGGCTTGGTTGAAAAATAGGGGTCAAAAATTTTAGGAAAATTTTCCGGGGGGATGGATTTCCCCGTGTTGGTTATTTCAATTTTGCAGCATTTGTTCTGCGAATTACTTGCTTTGAGCTCAATGACTTTTTCCGGGGTAGTTGAATCAGCAAGTGCCTCCAGTGCATTTTTTAAGATATTGACAAGGGTTTGTTCTGTCTGGGATGCAAAGCCGTAAATAAAAACATCTCCCGGGATGTCTTTCTGGAGGACGGCCCCAATGTCTTTAAAATAAGAATCTGTAAATACCAGGGCATTGGAAATGACTTGTGAGGCTTTGAATACTGTCTTTTCCTTTTCGGACTTAAAATAACTTCGAAAATCATCAATGGTTTTTGACATTTTCTGAATGATGTTGTTCATCTCCCGCAGGCTATGATCCATATACTTTTTGTCCAATTCACCATACTCAAAAGCATCCTCCATATCGTAAACAGCCAGGTTGAGCAGGTTGAGGGGTTGGCGCCATTGATGAGCGATGTTGGCAATCATTTCTCCCAGTGCTGCCTGACGGGCCTGCATGGCCATCATATGGTCGAGTTTCCTGTTTTTTTCTACCTCCTGCTCCACCCTTTTTTCAAGGGATTGGTTAAGGTTTTCGAGGGCTGCTTTTTTTTCAACCAATTCGGCATTGAGCGCTCTAAGCTTTTCTGCATTTTCTTTTTGCTCTGTAATCTCCCTGGCAATTCCTTCCACAGCTACAAGGTTATGCAGGTCATTAAATACGGGAACATTGCTAAGCTCAACCCATATGAGTTTCCCGTCTTTTCGAATCATCCTGAAGGCCAGGGGTTTTTCAAACCTTCGGGGGTTATCATAAGCTTGGTTAACCACAGGTTTGTCTTCAGGGTGGATTATCTTATTGTCAATGTTTGGATTGGCATAGTATTCATCAGGGGTATACCCGGTGAGATTAACAGAGGAAGGGCTTATGTAATCATACCTTTTTTGGGGGGTGAATACAATTCTGTATATCATATCACGGGCATTTTCAGCAAGCAAACGATAGCGGTTTTCACTTTTGCGCAGCGCTTTTTCTGTTTGGGCTTTGGAGAAAATGTTTGAAATGGTTTCCGCTATTATTTTAAATTGGGCCACCTCCATGTCAGACCACTCCATGTATTTGCAGGTTCTGTCAAGACCAAGAAAACCCATCAAAACTCCATTGCTTATCATAGGGACAGATAAAAGGGATTTGATATTCTGGGATTTGAGGCCATCCTTTACGTAAGCATTCAGGCTGACAGATTTGTCAACATTAGCAATATGAATAACTTTTTTGTTTTTAATTTTTTCCCACCACCAGCCAAATTGAGAGGTCTTTATGTTTTTGAGGTTATCTATTTGTGGCTGAACGTTGGATGCACACCACTCATGGGTGTTGCTCATGGTTGTATAATCCGGAGAAAATTGAAATACGTAGCTTCTCTGAGCATTAAAAAAGATACCGCAGTGGGCAAGCGCCTGGTGGAGGGTATTGTCAAATGACTCCCATGTCGTATTTACAAATGCTGAAGAAATGGATGCCAGCAGTTTTTGAAATTCAAGCTGCAGGTTAAGCACCTTTTCGTTATACTTTCTTTGGGTGATATCGCTGCAAAATGCGATAACAACATCCTCTTCAATTTTTGATGTTACCAGTCTTACCCACAGTGCATCCCCGTTTTTTTTCTTGAGCCTTATTTCTTCGTCGATGGAGCCTTGCTGAAAGGAGCGTTGGAGGGTCTTTTTCTCTTCTTCATTAAATGCAGGATGTACCAGGTGTTTTACCTCCATGTTTAGCAGTTCATTCATTGAGTAACCGGTCATTCGGCAAGCCGCAGGGTTTACCTCCAGGTATTTCCCCTGGCGATTTACCACAAAAAGTCCATCTCGTGCACTTTCAATATAACCCTTGTACTTTTTTTGCGTTTTCAGGTTTTTTTGCTCTTCCTCTTTGTTCTCCGTAACATCCATGACGTATCCATGCCACAGGTATCCTCCATCTGAAGTCTTTTCAGGTCTGGCTAACCCTTTGAGCCATTTGGTTTCCTGGTCATCCTTGATAAATATGAACTCATAATACCAGTCAGAGAGGTTTTTTCGGGACTGCTCAATGCTATTGAAAAGACTTTGCAGATCATCGGGGTGGACTTTGTTGAAAAACGGGGTTGCATCATCTTTGACTTGAGATTGCTTCAATCCAATTACTTCCTCTATTCTTTTACTGGCAAAAGGGATAGACGTTCTGCCATCGGGATGGAGCCTGAATTGGAAAATGACACCTGGTACTTTAGATGTTAGCTTTTCAAAAGATGGTTCGTTGTAGTTATGCATTGTGGTTGATGCTTTCTGTTTTTTGGAAGACAAAAGATCATCATGCTTTTTGGGCAGGTGGCCTGTTTGGTTGTTGGGATGAAAACACCAGGTGGCCCAGGAAGCAAGGCGTATTGAAAGATCTTGCTTTAGATTTATTTGCAGGCTCCGGGGAGCCGCCCTTACAATGTGGCAACTGTATTTTGATTAATAAAGAGCTTGCTCAGGTTCTGTTCCAGTTGTTTCCGGTTTAAATGCTTACCTATAAAAACTATTTTGGAAAACCGGGATTCGTTTTCCTGCCATTCGCTCCCTTGTTCAAATATACAGGAACCCTTTACTGCCTGAAAAATATATCTTTTTTTACTGTTTTTAAAGTTCAGAATGCCCTTTACCCTAAACAGGCTGTTTTGGTTAAAATAAATATAGCTGCTTATCCATATGTTAAAAAGCTCCTGGTCAAAGCATTCGTCAAAAACAAAACCTTCGGCGTGGATATCATGTTGATGGTGCCCGTTGAGCTGCTCTTTGTCTTTGGCCAGGTTCTGTAATGAAATGTTCAGGTTTTGGTAAGATAATGTCGTTTTTTCAATGTGGGGAAAAGAATAGGCTTCGGTGTTGAGCAGGGGTGTGCCATTGGTTTGGGCGTGGGATGTTTCTATCACATCAGCCATAGGGTTGATGTCAAAAACACGGTTTTTAAGGTGTTGGGTATCGTTACCCATCAGCATGTCCATTTTGTTCAGTAATACAATATCAGACAGGGCAATCTGTTTTCTTGCTTCTGGCTGCATGTTCAGGTTTTCTTCAAGAAGTGTGCTGTCTGTAAGACATATCACGCTGTTTACAATAAAACCATTGCGAATTTGCTCGTTGGAGAAAAAGAGGTCTATAACATGCATGGGGTCTGCAATGCCTGTTGTTTCAACCAACAAATGGTCAATATCCTGGTAATTGTCGATGATGTTTTGAAGAGCCCTGTAAAAGTCGGTGTTAAGTGTGCAGCAGATACAACCGTTTACAAGCTCATAAAGCGGAATGTTATCATTGGACAACATCTCCCCGTCAATGCCCAATTCTCCAAACTCGTTTTCTATGATGGCAAATCGCGTTTTGGGGTATTTCTTCAAAACATTGTTGAGAAAGGTTGTTTTGCCCGCCCCCAAAAAACCTGTTATGATGGTAACTGGTATGCGCTTATGGTGTATGTTCGAATATTCTTCCATTATAAAAAGCAGGGTTGAAAGAATGCAGCAACAATTATGATTGTTATCATTGGATACTATTCGTATACCTGGAACTGTTTTTTTCTTTCAAGTAACGGCTCGAAAAATTAAAAGTATTGCAAATGTAAAAAATTATATATACACATTACGGCAAAAGTAAGAAAAATTTAGGTTTAAACAGCTCAATTTGTGTTAAAAAGCAAAATAAGTCAAATGAAATTACTTTTTTCGTTGGCTAACTTACGTAAAGATCGTATGAAAATATTTAGGTGTGAATCCGGTATTTGCTTGGTGTTACATTTTTGAGCTTCCTGAATGCTGAGTAAAATGAGGTTTTGGAGCGAAATCCTGCCATTTTTGCAATAGTCTCCAGGGTATATTTATTGCGGGTGTTATTCATCAATCTTATGCTTTCTTCAATCCTGTATTCATTTATGAGGCTGTAAAAGTTTTTTCCCATAATGTCGTTTATCAGGTACCCTACTTTTCTTTTGTTGTCTCCAAGCATTTTGCATAAATCATCCAATCCAAATGCTGGGTTTGTGTAGGGTTTTTTTTCATTCATCAGATGGATAAGCTTCTTTTTCAATTGTTCGGATTGTGCTTTGTCTTTGAAAGGGTTATGTTTTTCGTTGTGGGGAGTCAGCCCAATACCATGTTTTCTGAAAACTTCCTGGTGGGGCGTATAACCCTGCCGGCTTTTTTCATTGTGGGTTTTTTCAAATAATTTTATTGTTGAGTTGCCAAGTAATGCACTTGTGATAAGTAAAATGGTATTGTAAACTGTAAATCCAATTGTATATTGTTGTAGTTGACCTAAAAAATAAACCGGCAGTAGTAAAGAAAGAGAAAATCCTGTAAAAGCAATCCTTAAGTAAACTATTTTCAGCTGTTTAATGGCTTTTTGACGAGCCGGGTTGGGATGTTGAGTGGTTGTTCTACTCAATTTGTAAATGAGTGCTGCATTTTTCAATTGCCAAAACAAATAGTAAATTACTGCCAGCAAAAACACGGTGGTAAAAACCGCACCTCCGGACCCCAAGAGGGTTTTATGTGCCTCTGAAACAGACGAAGGATGACGGGTACCTGCCAGGGAAGTGTTTAATATAAAATAAATGGCAGGAAGTATAAGCAAGGGCAATGAAAGCCCTTTTAGCAGAAGAGCCATGGAGTTAGGGTTCGAGTTAATGTGCATCCCAAACAAATACCTGTAAAGTGTGAAAGGCAGCGATGCAGCCAGAAAAAGAGCTAAAGGCATTACTACGTGCATACTGATTGAGTTATTGGCTTTAACGGCAACAAACGTAGCGAGAATGCTTATAGAAAGCATAAACACCCCCATGGAAACTCTTGTGGCTGCTGGTTTTTGTGTAATTAATACCTGGATGGTGAAGTAAAACAGTTGATATACAGGTATTGCATAGAAAACAATTTTTAGCTCGTTGATTTCCATGGTTTTGATGGTTGTTGGTTTTGTGGTTGCTTAGAAAGGGATGCTTTCCATATATGTGGATACTTGAATGCGTCCTTGATAATTATACCAAGGGCAATGATATAAAAGGCTTCCATCATCAGGTGAAAAAGGTATTTGGCAAAAGCTGAGTTGTAATAAAATGTAAGCAGTATCATGAAAAATACCTGGAAGAGCAGAAAGATAGCCATGTTGGTGAATGACTGCCTGGCTGCTGTTTTTCCGGGCAAACTGAAAAACAACAGGGGCAGCCAGCTCAGAACAATGACTGTGGGTAATAGCAGGCTTTGCGCCCGCTGGGGGTATGAACCTCTTTTCCCATCAATGAGTGTGGTAACCCGGAAAATCATTTCTTCATCACGGTTCTCTAAGGCTATCTGTGTCTCATCGCTGCCAATACTAATAAAAGTGTTTGAGCTGAAAGTGAGCACATGAGCCCACAATCTTTCCAGGCCATTAAACCACAGCATTGTAAAAACGGCTGAAGCTGCTATCAGTATGAGAGTTTTCTTAAGCATTTTCTTGTAGGCATAAAATTCAATTTAAATGGGTTTATAATAAAAATACAAGAAGTGGTGCTTGATTGGCTCAATAGCCGTTATTTATTTTCTATGGGTGCAAAAATTCCACCCGCTCT
>SLQX01000198.1 GCA_007131245.1 Bacteroidales bacterium | reverse complement strand
CCAAATAATTGTAACTTACGATTTGCTCGAGCCTGTCACCGATCCTGAAGTGGCCATGCAATCAACCACCCCTCGTATACACCTGGAAAAGCCTAACCTGCTTGAAACCTGCAGGCTGCACAAAGGAGAACCGGAGAAAGTCTTTGATGAATCCAAATATACCTATAGTGGCAAGTTCCGGACTCAGCGTATTGAACATGCTTTTATGGAAACAGAGTCTGCTTTGGCTGTCCGGGAAAACCAGGAAATTACTTTGTACTCAGGAGGTCAGGGAGTTTATGAGGACAGAAGACAGGTGGCCCTGCTTTTGGGTTTGCCCGAAGAGAAAGTGAGGGTGATTCTGGTGCCCAATGGTGGCGGCTTCGGAGGGAAGGAGGATTTGAGTGTTCAGGGACATGTGGCCCTGATGGCCTGGAAGCTGCAAAAACCGGTGAAGCTTACCCTCACTCGTGAACAATCCATCCGT
Source organism: Bacteroidales bacterium (assembly GCA_007131245.1). Taxonomy (GTDB): domain Bacteria; phylum Bacteroidota; class Bacteroidia; order Bacteroidales; family UBA7960; genus SKVR01. The sequence continues at coordinate 5,806 of SLQX01000198.1, read as the reverse complement.
ATGCATCCCAAGCGCCACCCGGTTACCTTCGACATTTCGCTGGCATGTGACCAAAAGGGAAAACTTACCGCCATGAAGATGCGTGCTGTGGGTGACACCGGGGCATATGCATCAGTGGGAACCAAGGTGATGGAACGCATTGCCGGCCATGCCACCGGGGGGTATTTTGTGCCCCACATCGATTTAAGAGCCCTGACTGTATACACCAATAATATTCCGGCCGGAGCCATGCGCGGATTTGGTGCCAACCAGGCTGCCTTTGCCCTGGAAAGTTGCATTGATGAGCTGTGTAAGCAGGGAGGTTTTGACCGTTGGCAGTTCAGGTACGACAATGCACTAACCGAAGGGCTCACCACCGCTACCGGCGATAATGTTAGGGGCGTTGGAGTGAAGGCTTGTCTGGAAGCATTGAAAGAAAAGTTTTACCAAAACAAATATACCGGATTGGCCTGTGCTATCAAAAATAGTGGTGTAGGCAACGGAATGACAGATTTCTCGGATGTGATTATTCAAATTGAATCTGCCCGCAGGGTTGTATTGCAGCATGGGTGGACGGAAATGGGGCAGGGGGTTCATACCATTGCCGCCCAGGCGTTAATGGAAGAGACGGGGATTGACCCTGCTGTTGTGGAGGTGGTAGTAGATACCCGCGCAGGTATCAAAACCGGGATGACCACTTCCTCCAGGGGAACAGTTTTGCTGGGGAATGCCATTATTGATGCGTGCAAAGAGCTGAAGAAGGATATGCAACAGCATGCCCTGGAAGAGCTCGAAGGACGCCAGTACCATGGGCGATGGGAATGCGACTGGACCAGCAAGCCCTCGGAAAACAAAGCCCATGCAGCAACACACTATTCCTATGGATATGCGGCGCAACTTGTGGTGCTGGATAAGGATGGAAACATCGAAAAAATTCATGCTGCCCATGATGCGGGCAAGATTTTCAATCCTGTTTTGTTTGAAGGGCAGATAGAAGGAGCTGTGCACATGGGGCTGGGATATGCCCTGAGCGAAGATCTCCCTATGGGTGGCGGCCATCTGAAAAGTACAAAGCTTAAGGATTGTGGCCTGTTGCGTGCCCATCAAACACCACCCATCGAGGTAATAGGTGTGGAAGTGCCTGATCCGGTGGGTCCCTACGGTGCCAAAGGTCTGGGTGAAATTGGACTGGTACCCACTGCCGCAGCGGTTGCCAATGCCTTTTGCCGTTTTGATGGGGTGCGGCGCACTCAGCTGCCGCTTAAGCCGGTAAAACCTGATTGATACAATAAGCGTAATTTATGGGTTTCCCTTAATCCTAAAACACAAACTAAAACAATATGATACATCTTAAAAATGGCACATACATAAATTGGCAAACCCTTGATTTTTCTCAAACAGACATTTGGGTGGAAGAAGGTAAGCATGGAGGCGTCCATTTTTCAAAACCGGAGAAGTTACCGGAAAGTATTCAGACCATTGATTGCAGGGGACTTTATATCACCCATGCATTGGCCAACGGACACCATCATATTTATTCTGCGCTGGCAAGAGGGATGCCACCTCCCCCTGCACAGCCTCAAAATTTTCATCAAAAGCTCCAATATGTTTGGTGGAGGCTGGATCGTGCCATGGATGAGCAGGCCCTGCGAAGCAGTGCCCTGGCTACAGCGCTGATTGCAGCAAAGGCCGGGTGCAGTTTTATTATTGATCATCACTCATCACCCGAAAAAACAAGAGGTTCCCTGGATATTATTGCCAAAGCGCTGGAGGAAGCAGGAATGGGACACCTGCTGGCCTATGAAATTACCGATCGGAACGGCCTGGGCAAAACCCGGGATGCATTGGCAGAAACACAAAGTTACCTGAAGAACCGGCAGGGGTTGGTGGGCCTGCATGCCAGTTTCACCGTTGAGGATGATACTTTACGCAGTGCACGTGACCTGGCAAGTAAATACAATACGGGTGTACATGCCCACCTGGCCGAAGACCTTATCGACCAGGAAGAGTGCCTGAAAAAATACAACAGGCGGGTGGTACAGCGATATGCTGATGCCGGGCTGCTGGAACTGAAAGCCAATGTCTTTGTCCATGGGATTCATTTGGATAGCCGTGAACGTGAGTTACTCAGAAATTCCACTTCTCATATTACCGTTAATTACGACAGCAACCTCAATAATAAAGTGGGTGTTTTCAGGGGAGATGGTTTGGGTAAAAATATCATGCTGGGTACAGATGGGATGAATAACGATATGTTTGCTTCAGCTCGTACAGCCTGGTTTACGGGTATGGGACACGAAAAAATTACCCCGCAAATGGTGTATGATAGATTGCGCAGGGTTCATCATTACCTTAACTACAACGGGTTTAAAGGGGATGGTGAAAACAATCTGATGATCCTGGATTACGATACCCCAACCCCTTTTGATAAATCCAATTTTGCTGGCCACTTTCTCTACGGGATGAACTCCGGGCATGTGAAGCATCTTATATCACAGGGCAAATGGGTTCTCAAAGACCGTAAACATACCCTTTTGGATGAAGAAAGTGTGCTGGCCGAAGCCCGGGAGCAGGCCAAGAGACTTTGGAGCAGGATGAAATAAATGCCGGCCATCCGGTCTTTTATTTGCAATAGGATTACACGCTGATGATGGCCAGGCTGCACACAGAAAAGCGGGTTGCCTTTGCAGGTTTGCAGGTTTGGTTATCCCTTGACTGGATGGTTTGTCGTCTCCAGCCGGAAGTATTAGCGGAAATTGTTTGTTATTCCCCAAAATCCCCAGGAAAATGAACCAACTCATTCAAAATGCACATGTTATTCATGGAGATGAACGTTTTGATGCGGATATCCGGATAGAGAACGGTAAAATCTCTGCGCTTGAAAAGCCCGGCACCCTTGAGCCGGAGCCCGGGGAGAGGGTTTTTGATGCCGTGGGAAAGTATGTGTTACCCGGCTTTATTGATCCCCATGTACACTTGTCATTACCCACACCGGCAGGATTGTCGGCCGATGATTTTAAAACAGGGAGTCGCACTGCACGGGCAGGAGGGGTAATTCATATGATAGACTTTGTTACCCCACAGCGTGGGCAGTCACTCATTGAAGCCCTGAAACAAAGAAAGGATGAGGCAAAAGAGTGCCGCACTGATCTTGATTTTCACATGGGTATCAGTGGCTGGTTGCCCGATATGGAAAGGCAGATGGAGGTTTGCGTTAAAGAGCATGGCATCCGTTCGTTTAAAACCTACCTGGCTTACCGCCAAAATATGGGTATTGGTTACCAGGAGCTGGAAAAGGTTATGCAGGTTGCTGCCCGTTTGGATAGCCTGGTACTGGTGCACGCAGAAGAGGATGAGCCCATTGAAGCATTGCGAAAGGAGTTTGTGGAAAAGGGGTATACGCATCCCCGGTATCATGCCCTTTCCCGGCCTCCCGAAACCGAAAGCCAGGCTGTAAAAAAAGTCATTGAGCTGGTTCGGAAAACACAGTGTAAAACCTATTTTGTACATATTTCCAGTGCCGAATCGGCCCGCCTCATTGCAGGGGGTAAAAAAGAGGGATTGCCCCTTTTTGCTGAAACCTGCCCGCAATACCTGCTTTTTGATGACCAGGTTTACGAAGGTACATTCGAGCAATCTGCTCCTTACGTTTTCAGTCCGCCTGCAAGGCCGTCATACCATCGGGAGGAATTGTGGAAGCACCTTGCCAGCGGTACTTTCGATACTGTGGCAACCGATCATTGTCCTTTTACCATGCAACAAAAAAGAGAAGGCCAGGATGATTTTACACGTATTCCAAATGGTGCCGGGAGCCTGGAGTTTCGCGCAAGGTTGTTGTATTCTTTCGGTGTGTTGCCACAAAAAATAACCCTGGGCAAATGGGTTGATCTGCTGTCAGGAAGCGCTGCTGAAATATTCGGGCTTGGCAATAAAGGCCGTATCTGTGTGGGTAATGATGCCCGGCTGGTTGTTTTTGACCCCAATGTGCAGGAGGTGTTATCCGTTGAAAACCAGGTTCAAAACTGTGATATAAACATTTACAGTGGTTTGAAAACCTATGGTAAGGGTTCACTGGTAAGTGATTTGTGACAACCCTGATGGAGGGGTTGTTTTCACTCTTTACTGGCTTTCCGGATTGAAAGATAGCAGTTTTCTGTTTTTTCCTCTCTGCTTTGTTTAAAATCTAAAGTTCTTGCACAATAAAAGGTATAAAGATTTGAAACAGTTTTTTCATTTTTTAGATCCGAATGAACCGTAATGAAACTTGCATCTCGCCTTTGGCGCGACAAAAAACATGAAAATGTCCGACTATGAAAGTTCCCCCGCATTTTTTGGGACAGGAATCAGGCCAGTCGCTTAACTAAATTATTTTCTGATGAATATACAGGTTTGGTAAAAGGGGTGTATCTTTGCATCTTTGTTTGCAAAAAATAGTTTATTCCATGAATATTTTGATCGCAGGCGACAGCGAAATATCGTTGCATCTTGCACGTTTGCTGTATGACGAAAATCATGACATCACCCTTTTCTGTCCTGAGGAGCAGCTCAGTGGCATCAATCAGGATTATGATGTGCTCACTTACTCGGGTGATCCCACATCTATTGATGATTTGAAAAACGCCAATGTCAAAAAATCCGATTTGTTTATTACGGTGTTTTTGGACGGTCGCACCAATTTACTGGCAGCCATCCTGGGTAAAAACCTGGGTGCCAAAAAGTGCATTGCCATTGTCAATGACACCGAATATTCGGTGGGTGAAAGCCGTGAACTCTACAAAAGCCTGGGGGTTGACTATGTGGTTTGTCCGCAAAAAATTGCAGCCAAAGAGATTACCAATCTCATTATCAATACAGCAGCGACAGAGATATTTGATTTTTCCGACAAACAGCTTTCGCTGATGCTCATCAAACTTGATGAGAAGGCCAAGGTGTTGGGGAAGAGTCTGAACCAGGTAGCCCGGGAAAATGAAGATTTGAACTTCAGGGCGGTGGCATTGCATCGGGGTTCAAAAACCATCATTCCCCGTGGGGAGGATGTGTTCAGGAAAAACGATATGGCCTATGTGGTAAGTAAGCCTGAAGGGATCGAATACCTGTTGGAACTGGGCGGGAAAAGCAAATTTGATATTTCCAACATTATGATAGTGGGAGGGGGTACCGTGGGAACCCTCACCGCTAAAAATTTACAAAAAAAGTACAAGTTAAAATTGTTTGAGCTCAACCAGGAACGCTCTAACAGGCTGGCTGATGAGTTAAAGAACACCATGGTTATCAATGGTGATGCCCATGATGTGGCACTGCTGGAAAAAGAAAATATACGCTCTATGGATGCGGTAATTGCTGTTACCAACAATACCGAAACCAACATCCTTACCTCTTTGCTGGCTAAGAAATACGGGGTACGCAAAACCATCGCCCTGGTTGAAAACCTTAACTATATTGAAATATCACAAAACATCGGCATAGATACCATCATCAATAAAAAGCTTGCCACCGCAAGCTATATTATACGCTTTACCATGAAAGCAGAAGTGCTTTCAACCAAATGCCTCAACGGTATTGATGCAGAAATTTTTGAATTTGCCGCCAAAGCCGGCTCTCCCATTACCAAAAAGCCCCTGAAAAAGCTTAAGTTCCCGTCTGCCGCTATTGTGGGGGGGATAATCCGTGACAAAAAAGGGATGATTGCCTCGGGCGACCTTCATATTCAAGCCGGCGACCAGGTGGTGGTGTTTACCTTGCCTGAGGCTTTTGATGCCGTTGACCGAATGTTCAGAACCTAATCCTAATCCAAAATATCTATGACCTCCAGGCCTGAAATCAACTT
>SLQX01000029.1 GCA_007131245.1 Bacteroidales bacterium | reverse complement strand
TTTGGTAGTTTTACATTAATTAAATACTACGATAAGATGACACATCGCTTTGTTACGACCATTTATATATTTCTGATTTCATTTTTTCCCATTTTTTCACAAAACACCCTGACAGGCACCGTAAAAGACAGCCAAAGTGAGATTGCCCTCGAATTTACCCAGGTGTCGGTAATGGAAAAAGCAGATACCGCTCTTGTTACTGGTGCCATCACAAATGAAAATGGGACATTTACCATAGAAACCTCACAGCAGGGAGATTTCCTGCTACGCATAAGTTTTGTGGGCTATCGAGAGTTATGGGAGACCGTACAGATTGAGCCCGGCCACAATGACCTGGGAGAGATGTTTCTTGAGTCGGCAGCACGAGAACTGGGCGAGGTAGAAGTAACCGCTGCCGCAACCCTGTTTCGATCTGAGGCCGACAGAAGAGTATTTAGTGCAGAAAACATGACCGTTGCCGAAGGGGGTACAGCCATTCAGTTGCTGGAAACACTGCCCTCGGTTCAGGTTGACGAAGAAGGGAACATTTCCCTCAGAGGCAGTGCAAACATCCAGATATACATCAACGGACGCCCCACCAGCCTCACCAGTGATGACACTGAGTCAGTACTTGAACAGTATCCTTCTAATGCTATCAAAGAAGTGGAGTTGATAACCAATCCTTCGGCAAGGTACGAAGCAGAGGGCATTGGAGGAATTATCAATATCATACTTAAAGAACAACGACTGCAGGGATTCAACGGACAAGTCAATCTGTCTTCAGGAACAGGACATAAGTATTCAGGAGGTGTAAATCTGAACCTCAGAGAAGGAGGCTGGAACTTTTTCACCAGCTATTCTTACCAGTACCGTGAATTATGGGAAAAAAACAATAGTTTCAGAAGAGACTTTTCTCAAACAACCTCCCACCTGCTCGACCATGATTATTACACCGAAAACTGGCGCCAAAACCATTTGCTGCGTATGGGTGCTGAATACACTTTTAACAACAGTATAGCCAGGGTATACGGAAACATCAATGCAGGCAGCCGAGACAGGGAAAGAATTTATAACATCCACAACCTGGCAGATTTTAACCAGCTTGACAGCATGCATGTGCGAACCTTAACAGAGGATCAAAGCCGCACAAATTATGAAATAGGCTCTGATTACAACTGGCAGGATGATAACGGACGTCGGTTTTCTGCATCAGCCACCTATTCATGGAGCGAACAGGACCGCATAGAATATTTTGACCAAAGTTTTTACGACAGCAACTTGGAAGAAGTAGAAGAAAAGCATGCTGACCAGTTTTATGAAAGACCCTTGTCGAACAACCAGCTTGTGCTCCAGGCAGATTATGAACAAACTTTACTGGGGGAGGAAACACGGATAGAAACGGGTGTGAGAAGCTATATGCGCCTAGATGACCGCTCACAAAACTTTGGCCAACTCAACAGGGAGGATGGCGAGTACCATGACCTGGTTTTGAACGGTATCCCCATCAGTAATGCTTTCTCTTACGAACGGAATATTTATGCAGCATACATCTCTTTCACCGACAACCGGGGAAGGCTCAACTACCAGGCAGGACTCAGGGGAGAATATGCCGACACAGAAACCTGGCAGGACTATGGTCTGAGAAGTGGATTCCTGGATGATGAAAATTTTGAACCTGCACGAGACATTACCTCCGGTGACAATCAGTTCAGACTTTTCCCCAGCTTGTTTTTGAATTATGAGATTACCGAAAACCAGGATATCCAGGCAAGCTACAGCCGGCGAATACGCCGTCCCTGGACCAGCAGCCTTATGCCTTTTCTAAATGCACAGGATTTTCAAAACCTGCGATTGGGAAATCCCTACCTGGAGCCCCAACATACGGATAATATGGAGCTTAACTATATTCGTGCATGGGAAAATTACATGGTTACAGGGGGGGTGTTTCACAGGTACACCACCAATGGCTTAACACGATTATTTGTAATGTTCAACCAGGGCTCAATGGTCACATGGACCAATGCAACTACCCAAAACTCTACAGGATTCGAACTTATTAACTACTTCACCTGGAATGATAACTTTGATGCTACCCTTACCGCTAACTACTACTATTCTGAAGTATCAGGTGCAGTGGAAGGCAGGGAGTTCACCAACGAAAATTACAGCTATACCCTTAGCCTTATGAGCAACCTCAACATCCCGGGCTGGTTTAGCACGCAGTTATCAGCCAATTACTGGGGTCCCAGGGTCATTCCCCAGGGGGAAATCCGTCCGGTTTTCAGTATGAACCTGGGTATACGGAAAAACGTACTCAACAACCAGGCAACCATCAGCCTGAACATAAGTGATGTTTTCAACTCCCGTAAATTTTCATTGGAAACCAGAGGCACCGACTTCTACCAGGAGCGCGAGTTTTATCGCGAATCCAGAGTATTGTCATTATCATTCACCTACCGTTTTCGCGATTATCGCGATCGTAATGGCCGTGAAAGAAGAGGTAACGGGTATGAAGGAGATATGGATGGGTTATTCTAAAAACCAAGCACTTTTAAATCCCCAACCATTTCAAATCCAGCGTTTTTTCCACTGCCTTCAAAAAGGGTTTCACCCTGGGGGCCAGTGTGGGTAATATCAATTTCTGCATCCAGGCTTTCATGGATAACCCTTTCCATATTACCAAAAACAGGGGCCTTCAGCCCACCTGATTTAGCTTTTTTCGCCTGTGCTTTTTTCGCATGAACCTTTATTTGATGCTTTTTGCTTTCTATCAAAAGCTTTACTTCGTTTTCATCATATTCAAACCGGGTGATTTTTGCACCAGTGTAAGTGGCAAATGAAAAGACTTTGCCGTTGTGCAGAAAAAACCCCAAAAAACCGGTAAAATCCTTTCCAATCCATGGAATCCGGGCAACCGATAACATAAAGGAGGTGCCTGGTTGCCCAAAGTGGTTCGTTTGCATCCATACCCAGGATTGAGGCATGGAAGAGCCCCAGTCTTTTTCTATATATCCGCGTCCATCCTGAAAATCTACCGTATGCCCATTATGACTGATAGAGCCTGCAAGCTGGTGATCAAGACTGACCACCCCATGATAACACTCCATAAATGGCACATACCGGTACCATCCCATAATCCCGGGCCTGCTTACTCCCACCGGATACTCCCTGGTATTTTTAAACTGAACCTTCCCTTCAAAACGGTGCTCGCCGTTGGTCAGGCTCAAAGCAAACCCGCTGTCGGAAAAATAGTTGGAACCTACATATATCTCAAACCCATCAGCAGAAAATGTAAATGAATCAGCCGGATAGCGGAAATAGAAAGTTTGCCCGCTAAGGCCATTGATGGCCTGTACAAAAGCATGGGCATCCCCTTTAACAAGGGAAATACCAGGAATAAAAGACCAGCTGTGACTTTCATCCTTGCTCACATTCTTAAAATACCATCCTTCAAAATAGTTTTTGCGTTGACGATTTCCCTGGAACCAATGGGGGTTGAGAACTTTCAGGCGCTCATAACGGATAGAGCGCAAAGCACGATGAAAAGGTTTTGCCGTAAAGAATTGATTTGAAGACTTTGATATTTCTGTCATATAATAGGTTTGAATATAAAAACAAGCCTTGCCTTAATTTGTTCTGGTTATTAGGAAAACAGTGCAGAAAATTACGTACAAAAAACTTTATTACATTGTTTCCAAAAACTTGTGCCATAACCTCTGTAGTCCTTTTTCTTTCTATGGATTGCAATATCTTTTTCGTTACATTTGTCACAGATCAGTGAACCGTCAATAATCTGAAACGCTCAACACGAGCCGTCCATGGAGCTCGCAAGCCAGGATTTAAATTAAAAGTCCCTAATATACTATACCATGCGATTTGCCATACAAGACACTTTTTCAGCAAAAGCTGTATGTTGTATTTTCATGTTCATCATGATTTTGCATGGTACCCTTTTTTCGCAAATTACCGGAATGGTTAAAGATGCACAAAGCAGAGAGCCACTGGCTTTTGTACACATTCTGGCAGAGGGCACCAGGCAGGGAACCATGACTGACATTGACGGCCATTTTAGCATTGACCTTCCAGACAATACCACCCGGTTAAAATTGTCGTATGTGGGATACTTCGACAAAACCTATAAGCCCGAAATCAGCGATAAACAGCACATTATTCACATGTACCGGCGGCCCTATGACCTTCAGGAGGTTGTTGTGTACCCGGGAGAAAACCCAGCTCATCGCATTATTCGTAACACCATTGACAACAAGTCATCCAATGACCCGGAAAGGCTAAACTCGTTTACCTACAACAGCTACAACAAATTTGTAGCTACCCTGGACAAAGATTATTATATGAAACAGTGGCTGGCAACAGGAGATTCCGTACACAAACGCTTTATTGACATGCTGGATGAACGCCACCTGTTTGTGATGGAATCCGTTACCCAAAGAAAGTATCTATCGCCTGGGCGCAATAATGAAGAAGTTATCGCCAATCGTGTTTCAGGGCTGCAAAACCCCATGTTTACGATGCTTGCCACGGAGCTACAATCCTTTACCTTTTATGGCAATTACATAACGTTGTTGGATCATGACTTCATCAGCCCCCTAAACAGCGCTGCCTTTAACCGCTACTCCTATCAGCTGGAAGACACCCTTTTCCAGGAGATGGATACCGTATTTGTGCTAAGATACAACCCCCACAAAAACACAAATTTCGACGGACTTTCAGGTCTGCTTTACATAAACACCAACGGGTGGGCGATTCAAAATGTTATTGCTGAGCCCACAAGAAATATTTTAAGCGGACTGAGGTTCAAAATCCAGCAAAAGTATGAGCAAATCAATGGACAACATTGGTTTCCTGTACAACTCAACACTGACATTGAGTTTTTTAACCCGCAAGCAAGGGGTGGCACCATCCCTCTTCGCATGCTCAGCCGTAGTTACATCAGAGATATCGACACCCGGGCAAACCTGCAGCGGTCCGACTTTTCACCCTACACTGTGGATTTTGACCCCCAGGCCAACAGTGTAAGCAATCAGTTTTGGCACACTTATCAGCCCGAAGAACTCTCCGACCTGGAAAAAAACACCTATCATCATATGGATAGCCTGGGAAAAGCTCACAACTTCGACAGACTTTTCAATGTGATGGAACCCATTGCTTTTGGAGAAGTGCCTCTGGGCTTGTTGAATCTTGACTTGAGAAGCTTGTATCAGTTTAATGATTTTGAGCGTCACCGCATTGGGGTTGGCCTGCAAACCAACCGTCACCTTTCGGAAAGATTTATGGTGGGAGGACATTATGCATGGGCAACGGGTGACAGGCAAAACAAATATGGCTATTGGGGTGAGATGGTGCTCAACCCAAAACATGATATTCGCCTGGGCGGGTCATTTAAGTTTGATGTGAGCGAAAGGGGCAGCCGTTCGTTCATGGAACAGCGCTTTTTATTGGATAACCAATTCATCAGGAACCTGTATATCAACACAATGGACTACACCCGTGAAGTTTCCGGGTACTTCACATTTTCAGCCATTCGCCAATCTGTACAAACGGAAATTTCATTTTCCAGGGGCAAGACATCGTGGGGAAATGATTATGCTTTTTCCCGGGATGGTCAGCAACCCGGAATCAGTCAATTCCGCTTTGCCAGGGCAGGTTTGCGCCTTCGCTTTGCCTGGGGCGAAACACTTATGAATACTCCAACGCGCGTAATACGTATTCCATCTCATTACCCGGTTTTTTATCTGAACATGGAAAAAGGGTTTGATATTCCTGGACATGGCCAACTGGAATATCTGAGGCTGGAAGCCAGGGCCGATATCACCTATCCTATCCCCCTGCTGGGTCGGCAAAACTGGATTGTTGAGGGTGGCTGGACCGACCGACCCAACCTGCCGTGGTCCTTGCTTTTTACTGCACGGGCGGGGAATTCTGAGTCATTTATTGCTACTCCTTTTAGTTTTGGAACCATGCAAATGAATGAATTTATAGCAGACCGATATGTTGCCGTTTTTTTTCAGCACAACTTCGAAAGCCTGCTCTTCCGTACAAAAAACTACAATCCAGAGCTGCTGCTCATTTCCAACCTGGGATGGGGCCGTTTGGATAGCCCCCAATACCATCTTTCCGGCGATTTACAGGGATGGGAAAAAGGTTTTTTTGAGTCAGGGTTGGCCATCAATAAAATTCTTCCGCGCAGCTGGGTAAGAAAAGTAGTATATGGCTTTAGCCCGGGTGTTGAAGTTTTATACAGATATGGGCCATACGCCTTTCCCAGTAACAGTGACAATCTTACGGTAAAACTGGTTTTGCAAATGACCTTGTAGATTACCCATACCCAATCCTTCCAGATCAACCTTTGACCACCCCTTTATTATGCCCAATCCTGCCTTCCTTCGGCCAGCCTGTCGTCAATCCACATAGCTATATAGCATCGCTAATTTAACGTTTTTTTGGAACGAGGCTAAATTATTGCTACCTTTATAGTCGCAATCACCCCTTTCCTGGATACACCAACCAACCGATGCCTGCCAGGAAGGCATTATAACAAACAGGAGGGATACTTATGCCAGAAAACATCCACACCCACCTAGTCCGGCATCTACCTCTTGGGTATGTAAAACATAAAGCCATTTTAAACGCCAAAGGAGAGGCAGTTGACATAATATTCCAGGAGGTTAATAAATCGTTTGAAAAGCTAACAAAGCTCTCTTCAAAAACCATCAAAAACCAAAAGCTCAGAAATGCTTTTCCTCACATTACCCGGGAAGACTTTCAGTGGATGTTGTTCTATTTCAACACCTTAAAAGAGGGTGAAAGCAAAGAGATCATTAAGCATTGCAGCATCTATAAGAAATGGTTCAGGATTACCATGATTTGCCTGGGGCACAGTGAAATGTTATTTCTCTATGATGATTTCACCGTGAGAAAAAAAGTAAGGCAAGTCAATCGTGACATCAAAAAGCAACAAAAGCTTTTATTTGAACTCAGCTCCTCGAAACATTACACCGAAGGTAATATTTACGATTTTATTAAATTGGTAACAGAGAAGTCAACAGAACTTTTTCAGGTCTGGCGAACGGGAGTATGGTTTTTTGATGAAGATGGAGAAAAACTGCGCTGCTTTGACACTTACGACGGAGAAATTAAAACCCATCACTCCGGGACGGTATTGAGCGGCATAAAATACAACCCTGAATATTTTTACTTGCAAAAAAACAAATACATTGATGCTCATGATGCCCTCACCGACGAACGTGTAAAAGGGTATCTGGAAAAATACATCAAGCCACTGAGGATAACATCGATGCTGGATGTGGGCATTTTAAATGAAGGCACGCCCCGCGGCGTTCTTTGTATTGAACAAAAAGGCATTAAACGCAAATGGGCTCATCACGAAATAAGTTTTGCCTGCCAGGTGGCCGATCAAATTGCCATCGTGCTCAGCTTGTTTTACAAAAAAATAGCCCAAAAAGAGCTGGACAAAACCCAAGCCAAAATCGAAACCATTTACTCGGCAAACCCTTCGGGAATAGGATTTGTTGCAGACCGTATCATAACGGAAGTCAATGAAAAAGTATGCCAGATGACCGGCTATACCCGGGAAGAGCTCATTGGCACCAATACATTGATTTTGTATCCTGACAAAAGAGATTATGAGATGGCGGGCAGGGAAATTTACAGGCAGGTTGAGGAGTCTGGCCATGGTATGATCGAAACACGCTGGCAAACCAAGCAGGGCAACGTCATACACATATTGTTGAACGCGGCCGGCATCAACCCCGAAAACCCTGCTGAAGGGATCGCCTTTTCTGCCACAGATATATCACGACGGAAAACAGCAGAAGAGAAGTTAAAGGAAAACGATATAAAACTGAGAAAATTGGCATCCAATATTCCGGGTGCTGTTTACCAGTTTAATATTACCCCCCGGGGGGATTTTAAATTGCTTTTCATGAGTGGAGGGGGCAGTGAGATTTATGAAAAACCCATATCTGTTTTACAAAACTTTGAGGAGGTCTTCAAAAATGTGTGCCCTGAACACAAGCAACCCCTTGAAAAATCCATCAGAAAGGCTGCAGCCGAATTTTCCGACTGGAAACACGAGTTTTGTATCACTACTGAAACCGGTAAACGCAAATGGCTCCGCGGTATGTCAAAACCACGTAGAGAACCCGATGACGGGATTGTTTGGGATGGAGTTTTGCTGGACATTACAAATCAAAAAAAGATGGAGGAACAGCTCCGCCAAAACGAAAAAAGATACCAATCTGTTGTTAACACACAACGGGAGCTGATTAGCAGGTTTACAACCGACACAACCCTTACCTTCGTAAACCATGCCTATTGCCATTTTTTTGGAAAAACCCGGGAAGAAATGCTGGAGAAAAAATTCCTGGATTTCTTCCCGCCCGAAACCCATAAAAACATCCTTGAACATCTCAGGCTCTTCAGCGTAAAAAGTCCTTCGCACTCAACCAAAAGCATTGTTTTAACTCCGGATGGAGAAAAAGTATGGGTGGAATGGCACACCCTGGCGCTTTTTGCAGATGATGAAACCATTACCGAGTTTCAGTCCATTGGCCAGGACATTACGGATTCCAGAAAAAAGCAGGAACTGGAGCAGGAGTTGCAACTGGCTGTAAAATCCGCGGAGTTCAAAAAAAATTTTCTGGCCAACATGAGCCACGAAATGCGGACACCCTTAACCGGTATAATAGGGATGACTGACATGCTGGAGAAAACCAGGCTGAACAAAAGACAAAGAGAATTTGTGGGCTTTCTCAAAAACTCTGGCGAAAACCTGCTTGAAATCATCAACCAGGTACTGGATTTTTCTAGGATAGAACAAGGAAAAGCAAAACTCAATTACCGCACTTTCCCCGTTCAGGAGCTATCAACAGATGCAGAAAACCTGTTCAAAAGTATTTGCCAAAAACCCATTGCTTTTGAGTTATCCACAGACAGCAGCCTGCCATCCCATATAAAAGCCGATCAGACCCGCATTGAACAAATTATTCACAACTTGCTATCCAACGCAGTAAAGTTTACAAACCAGGGGAAGATTATGCTACGCATCCAACGTGTAAAGCAGCAGATTCCCGGTAACGGGCTTACCATCAAAGTAATAGTTACCGATACGGGCAGGGGTATCCCAGCCCAAAAGCACAGGCATATATTTGAACCTTTCATACAGTTTGAAGATCATGACACCCGTGTTTATGAAGGCACAGGACTGGGATTGTCCATCAGTAAAAAGCTGGCCGAAATGCACGGGGGAGAAATAGGTTTTGATAGTAAATGGGGTAAGGGGAGCACTTTCTGGTTTACTTTTAATGCCCGGGCAGAAGAGTTGCAAAGTGGTGAAGACAAATCATCCAGGCCCAAACCAAAAATCAACCAACTGAACATCCTTTTTGCCGAAGATAAAAAGGTAAACCAACAGGTCGTAAAGCTTATCCTTAATTCTATGGGACACCGGGTGGTGCTGGCAGAGAATGGGGATGAAGCACTGGATAAGTATAGTAAGGAACGCTTTGACCTTATCCTGTTGGATATACAAATGCCTGTGATGGATGGTATAACCACAATGAAAAAACTAAAAATGACCTACAAAAAACTGCCCCCAATTATTGGGCTTAGTGCCAATGCTTTCGAAGGGGACAAAGAAAAATACACTGGCCAGGGGATGGACGCCTACCTGACCAAACCCATCAAAAAAGAAACGCTGGAAGAAATGTTGATAAGTTTTTTCCAAAATAAATAAGCCTTTTTTGTTTTTAACCCCACCGGCATGAGAATCTACCCTGTTCCCCTTCTTTAAAACACCCGGGACAAATAAATTGCATCAATTAATCTACAAGTTTCTTAAATAAATAGTTATTTTTGTTTTCAGGAGCTATAAAAGCTGGTTCCTGTTGTGTTTTATAAGCACCAGGTCTTTTTTTTATAGAGGAAACAAAGGAAAACAATTCACACAAAAGGAGGAAATAAGGGAGTTACACCGCCCAAAAACCTTCGGTTTATTGTACGTTTTTATACAGGCATGCGCCCCACTCGTTTACATACAAAGCAAGGCAGCAACAATTCGCTTAGAAAGACAACCAGGACTGTCATGATGGTGGGGTTGATTGTCATTTCCTTTTTATTGTTACTTGCCGGAGCTTATTATTTAAACAGTTTTTACAACCACTTTTACGCCAGAACAGAAAGCACCATCACCAATATTGCAGATATCAAAGCGTCCGCAATAGCTAACTGGAAAACCCAGAGGACCAGGGATGCAGAGTTTCTCATGAGCAATACCCGGGTCAATGAGCTTGCAGCCAAGTTGGCCAACAACCAGGAACTTCACACCACAAAACAACAACTTCTCGACGAACTTCAGCCTTTTTTAAAGGATCACTCCTATGATGTTATCTTGGTTGATAAGCTTTATAACGTGCTGTTTTCATCACCCCAAAACACACCCCCTCCTGAGCGTGATGTTTTTTCTGAAATAATCAGCACCATTGCACCGGGGGACAACCCGGGGTTTGTGTCTTTTTATCGTAACAAAAGCAACAACCAATGGTACCTTGCTGTGGTGTCCCCCCTTCATCTTCATGCACACCCGGCACCCCTTTACCTGATAATGCGTATCAATCCCTCTTACGGATTATACGATACTTTCTGGCAGCAAAACTCCGTTGCCACCAAAGCTTCAAGCTATTTCATATTCAGGAAAGATGATACATACTTTACTTTCCTGCCATCTGACACGGTGCATAGAAAAGATTATTTTCAAAAAGTGGATAAGTACATCACAGAGGGGTTGATTAAAAAGTTGATGGATGACAGTACAAGCATGCAAACAGGCACAGGCTTTGGCGGGGAAAAAGTATTTGCCGCACTTTCTCCTGTGGGAGATACAAGCTGGTACGTTATCTCCCAAATGGACAAAGGAATGCATTTGCAAGCCATCAGCAAAAGGGCCTGGGCAGTATTTATTGCGGGTGGCATTTTTTTGCTAAGTATTGTAGCCCTGGGCTTTGTGTTATCCCGTCAGCAGCAATTGCGCCTGTTACGCATGAGCCATGAAAACGAATTACTACTTGACGATCTTATAAACAACCAGCCTTCCGGTATTTACAGAGTTTCGGTCAGGCCGACCCTCTTCCAAAATATAAAAAACAAATTCCCGGTACAATACATTTTTGTAAGCAAGCAGCACGAAGTAATCACAGGCTTGTCGGAAAAGGCACTTCGCGAAAACCCCAAAGTAATACTGGACGTCATTCACCCTGATGAAAGGGAAGAGTTTTACCAGGTGAATAAAATGTCGGTTGAAAAAATAATGCCTTTCAAGTGGGATGGCCGACTTATAAAAAACAACCAGGTACATTGGGTTCGCTTTGAATCTGTACCAAGGCTCAACCCTCCCGATGAAGTGGTATTTACAGGGGTGGTCATTGATATTACTCACGAAAAGGAGCTGGAGGAAAATATCCGCAAGCGGGAGACTTTTGGCCAACTAATCACTAAGCTCTCATCCAGCTTTGTAAATGTGCCTGTCAATGACTACGATGAAACGATATACAATGCTCTTAGGGAAATTGGTCAGTTTAGCAATACGGATCGCTCCTATATCTTCATTTGGAACCAGGAAAACAATACCCTTGAAAACACCCACGAATGGACTGCATCGGGGACAGAACCCCAAATACAGAACCTGCAAAGCCTGCCATGTGAAGATATCCCCTATTGGATGAAAAAGCTTAACAACTTTGAACCCATCCTTATCCATGATGTCAGCAAGCTCCCTGGAGAATGGGAAACAGAGCGTAAAATCCTTGAACCACAGGGGGTAAAATCATTGATTGTGGTCCCGATAATTTCTGAGGAAAAGCTATATGGGTTTGTGGGTTTCGACTCGGTTAAAACACATCGCACGTGGAAAGACTATGAAATGCAAATGCTGAGCGTGTTTGCCGATATGGTTTACAACGCACTGGAGCGAAAAAAAGCCGAACAGAGCCTCCTTGAATCACAGCAAATGCTTCGTCTTATCCTTGACAGTATTGATGTCAGGGTGTTTTGGAAAGACACAAACCTAAAGTACAAGGGATGTAATTTGGCATTTTTGAAAGATGCCGGCCTGGAAAAAATGGAAGATATTATTGGCAAAGACGATTATCAGCAAAAATGGATTGAACAGGCAGAACAGTACCGCAGAGACGACCTGGAAGTTATAAAAAACAACCAACCCAAACTCAATTTTGAGGAGGTCCAAACAACCCCCCATGGAGGCACCAAATGGCTCAACACCTCAAAAATCCCCTTACGAAACAGCAAAGGGGAGGTCATTGGTATGCTGGGCACATATCAAAACATCACCGAGAAAAAACTGGCCAAAGATGCTATGGAGGCATCAGAAAAACGCTACCGCACGCTCACAGAAAATGCCTTCGATGGAATCTACCTGCTACGCAACAAAAGTTTTGAATATGTGAATCAACGTTTTTGTGAGATCACAGGTTACTCCTTTGAAGTGCTTACTGATAAAAAGTTTGATATTTTAAGCTTGTTCACTCCTGAAAGCAGGAAAAAAGCAGAAGAAAGGAACCAGGCAAGAAAACAGGGCCAGCCGATTCCCAGCACCTACGAAATGCAGGTGAACACTCCAGCAGGAGAGGTCAGGGATATCGAAATAAGCACCAACCAGCTGAATGAAATAGGAGAGGAAAATCTTATCCTGGGCATCATGCGCGATATTACCGAACGTAAAAACAATGAAGCCCTTCGCAATGATATTGCCATTGCCAGGAAATCGGCCCAGTTTAAACAAAATTTCCTGGCCAATATGAGCCATGAAATACGCACCCCCCTTACAGGTGTTTTGGGCATGATTGAAATCCTTTCCAAAACACCGCTCAATGAAAGCCAGTCAGACTATATTAACACGCTGAGACTTTCCACAGAAAACTTAAGGGAAATCATCAACCAAATACTGGACTACTCAAAAATCGAAGCAGGGAAAGTTAAACTTAAACCCTCTGATTTTCAATTTGGCGAGATGATTAACGCCATCATCAAAGTACACGGCAACGCTTTCAAGAAAAAAAACATAGATACCAACGTTTCCATCGGCCAGGAGGTTCCTTCCACTATAAAAGCCGACGAGCAAAGGGTTATGCAAATTCTCAACAATTTGCTCTCAAATGCAGTTAAATTCACCGACCATGGGAAGATAGACATGCTGGCTTCTGCAAGTAAGGGACCTGATAATGACTCCTGGATCATTAAAATCACTGTAACCGACACAGGCATTGGAATAGCCCCACAAGCACTGGAGTCTCTTTTTCAGCCATTTAAACAAGTGGATTTAGCAGATACACGCAACTTTGAGGGAACCGGCCTGGGCCTGGCCATTTCAAAAGATTTGGCAGAGCTGATGGGAGGAGAAATTGGAGCTAAAAGCACTCCTGGTAAAGGGAGTACTTTCTGGTTCACTTTTGTTGCACACGATGCTTCTGATATTGAAAAAACCCCGCCAGTGGAGAAAATTCAAAAAGTAAAATCCACCACCGGATTAAGAATACTACTGGCCGAAGACAAGGAAGTGAATCAAAAAGTGGTGAAACTCATGCTCACAGCTATGGGGCATAAGGTTACCCTGGCCCAAAACGGTCATGAAGCAGTAACCCTTTTTCAGCCCCAAATGTTTGACATTATTTTGATGGATATTCAAATGCCCGTAATGGATGGCATCACCGCCATCCGAATACTAAGGGAAAAACATCAATCCCTGCCCCCGGTTGTGGGTCTGAGTGCAAATGCATTTGAGGGTGACCGCGAAAAATACATGAACCTGGGAATGGACGAATATCTTACCAAACCCTTGAAAAGCGATGAACTGGAAAAAATAATAAACCAATTTGGTAAGCTTTAATCTGTATCTTTACATCGGGAGGTTTTTAAAAATCAAAAAGAACAACGGGGAAACAAAAGGCATTCACTTCGCTGGGAAAAACCATGTGCCGCCATGACTGCCAAAGAGTGATTACGTGTAACAAAGCCCCTTTAAACAAACTACAAATTATTCATTCCTGCTGCAATTCTTCATTATGAAGCAAATCCTTATCATAGATGACAATTTGGGAATAGCTGAGTTTTTGAGCATCAAAATCAAAGAAATGGGGCACAAAGTTTTTGTGGTTACCAGCGGGCTGCAAGCCATTGATTTTCTCAGGGAGAACACCCCCGACCTGGTTATTCTGGACTATTCACTGCCCGACATGGACGGAAAAGAAGTGCTCAAAAAACTCAAAAAACTGGACATTTCTATGCCCCGGTTTATTGTCTCAACAGGGATGGGTGATGAGCAGATTGCCGTAGATATGATGAAAATGGGTGCTTTTGACTACCTCATCAAAGACAAAACACTCGATAAGCGGCTGCCCGAGGCCATTAATAAGTTGCTGCACGATATTGACCGGGAAAAACAATTGCAAAATGCACAAAAAGCACTGAAAGAAAGCGAAGAAAGGTTTAGGAATTTTGTGGAGAAGTCCAGTGACTTTTTCATCAAGCTTTGCAAAAAGTCATTGTTTAACTATGTTTCACCCAATTGGGAGGATCACCTGGGGTATAGTGCTGCCGAATTGATAAACAAACCGCTGTATGATTTTATCATTGAAGCGGATCAACCGCTCCTCAGAAAAAAAAATCAATGAGGCCCTTACCGCAGAGCACCAGCAATTGACAGTGGAATATCGCATACGCCACAAAAATGGAGATTTTAAATTTCATACCCTGAAAGGCTATACCCTTTTTGAAAAAAACAACCTTTACATTAACTGCATAGCAAGAGATGTAACTGACATCAAAACAGCGGAAAAGAAACAGGTTAAGGCAGTTTTGCACGCCGAAGAAACAGAAAGGAAAAAGTTGGCAGAAAAACTTCACGAAGACATAGGTCCGCTGGTAGCCTCCATCAAAATGTATATGGGAAAAATCAAAACCATGAAATCTGACGGCACCCTAAACCTTAACTCCGTTGATTTTTGTGATAAGCTTGTGGATGAGGCTGTGTCAAAAGTAAAAAGTCTTGCCAACGACCTTATGCCAACCACCATTTATGATTTTGGACTTCAGGCAGCCCTGCGAAATATGGCCCAAAAACTACAAGAACAAACCCAAAAACAAATCCTCTTTGATGCCCAAACACCAATATCAGCAAAGGACAAAGCTTATGAGGTTTTGCTTTACAGAGCTACCGTTTATTTGTTAACGCATAGTCTGGAGCATGACCTGTCCGAAAAAATCCATATTCGCCTAAAATATGATGGCAGGTTTCTAACCATACTTATTACAGTTGAAGGAGAAGGGTTTAATTGGATATCCCTGTTAAACAGTATAACAAAACATGCCTGGTTTTATCAACTTAAAAGCAGAATTGAGACCCTTGGCGGTTTGCTGGCATTGAAAAACACCCACTCTACGAAAAGTCAGGCTACCATCAGTTTACCTTTAGCAACAAACTAGCTGGTTGCTGTTTAAGCCCCCATCTATTGTTCAAAAAAAATCCAACGATGGACTCCCTTTTTACACAATGACTTTCCAACACCTGTCTGACAGCAACACTCTCCTGTCTTAAGTTTTTTGCCATACTCGCTTAGGTTTTAAAATATTTCAATTAATTTAGCTGTTAACGAAGACCTGTTAACTTAACTTGTTGTAACAAACAGGTAAGTTTTGCAATACATAGATACTCAAAAACAAACCAGTTAAAGCACTAAAAACAGCAAAACACCACAAATCCATTAACAACATAGCCTTGTTCCTGAATAAAACCATTGACAGCATGAATTCCCGAAAACTAATAGCCTTCTTTATACCATTCTGGATTTGTTCATCCTTTTCCTCCTTTGCTGAAAACGCCATCAGGGTAGGTGTTTACCAAAACCCGCCCAAAGTACATATGGACAACAACCAGCCCGAAGGATTTTTTGTGGAAATCACAAATGCCATTGCACAATCCGAAAATTTAGAAATTGACTATGTATTTTCCCAATGGCATACACATATGCAAAATCTCAAAAATGGTGATATCGATGTTTTACTGGATGTTGCTTATACAGAAGACAGGAGCCAAACTATACGGTATGGAGGTGTGCCCGTTATTGAGTCTTGGTTGCAGTTTTTCACAACACCCCAAAAACCCATAAACCAATTTCAGGATCTTGAAAACAAAACCATAGCCGTTTTACGGGGTTCTCGCCAGGAGCAACTCCTGGAGGCAGGATTAACAGAATTCATTGAAGTCCCGTTTCAATTGGCACGCTTTGACAATTACGATCAAACGATTATTGCCCTAAAACAAGGCCAGACCGATGCTCTTTTGGCAGACAGGTTTTTCTATTTTTCAGAACATCAAACTGAGGATATTATTCCCGGCTCATTAATCCTGCACCCATCTTCTCTTCATTTTGCTTTTAGTCCACATATCGACAGTCAGCTCATAGCTAAATTTGATAATGCTCTGAGCAACATGAAAAACGACCCCGGCTCACTCTATTATCAAAGACTTGGTCAATGGTTCAAGCCTGCCTCAACCATTGTTAAACCCTTTTACCAAAGTTGGGTCTTTTGGGTCATTTTTGGAGGCATCGTTTTATTGACTTTTCTCATCACCATCCTTCGCAAGAGGTTATTTGTGAAGACCAGGGAGCTGAAATTCAGAAGCGGCATATTGGAGTCTGCCAACCAGATGCTGGAAGATCTCCTGGAAGAGCGGCGAAAATCGGAAAAAGCACTTAAAGAAAGCGAAGAAGCTTTCAAAAGCTTATTTATTCAATCCACCGATCCCATATCTCTGCTGAAAAGCCAAAAATTTTTTGATTGCAACCCTGCAACGCTAAACTTTTTAGGCTACACCCGGAAAGAAGATGTTATTGGCAAAACCCCCTGGGATTTATCACCCCCCTATCAGCCAGACGGAAGAAAATCAGATGAAAAAGCACGGGAAATGGTGTCCCGAACCCTTGATAAAGGAAGCAACCGTTTTGAGTGGGTACATCTTACATCCAAAGGAGAACAGCTGTTTTTGGAGGTTGTGCTGACAGCCATTTTTTACAAAGGGGAAAAAGTCTTACATGTGAGCTGGCGCGATATCAGCGAGAGAAAAAAAGCGGAAAATGCACTGAAAGAAAGCGAAGAGCGATATCGGCTGTTGATAGAGAATCAATCGGATATGATTGTAAAAGTAGACAGGGATGGTAAGTTTTTGTTTGTAAGTCCTTCCTATTGTAAGTATTTCGACAAACCCCAGGAGGAGTTATTGGGGAAAACCTTCATGCCTCTCGTTCATCCCGAAGACCGGGAATCAACCAGGCAGGCTATGGAAAAGTTGTATCACCCTCCCTACACCTGCTACCTGGAGCAGCGGGCCCTTACAAAAGACGGCTGGAGGTGGCTCTCCTGGGTTGATACGGCGATTCTTAACCAAGATGGAAAAGTTAAAGAAATAATTGGTGTGGGACGTGATATTACAGACCAAAAGGAATTCCAGTTTTCGTTGATCAAGCAAAAGGAGTTTACCCAGAAAATATTGGACAATCTACCCATTGGGTTAGCCATTAATGAATTCGACAGCGGCATCTCAAGCTATATGAACAAAATGTTTACAGAAATTTATGGCTGGCCGCAAGAGCAAATTAAGAATATTGATAACTTTTTCAACCTGGTATACCCAGATAAAAACTACCGTAACAAACTAAAAAAGCGGGTTTTAGCAGATATAGAAAGCGGAGACCCCGGAAAAATGCACTGGGAAGACATTCATATTACAACCCAAATTGGAGAAAAAAAAATAATTTCAGCCACCAACATTCCGCTCATCGGTCAAAACTTCATGATTTCAACTGTGCAGGATTTCACACAAGAAAAAATAGCCCGGCAAAAACAAAAAGAGTGGCAGGATTTGATGCAATATATCATCAGGCACGATCCCAATGCCATTGCCGTTCTTGATGAAAACCTCCATTTTATGTTTGTTAGCGAAAGATACATCAACGATTATGGAATAGCCCAAAATGAGATCATTGGGAAACACCATTATGAAGTATTCCCTGAAATACCGGAAAAATGGAAAAAAGTTCATCAGCGGTCTCTTAGTGGAGAGGTGTTGAGCTCAGAGGAAGATGTATTTGAAAGAGCGGATGGGAGTAAAGATTATACTCGCTGGCAGTGCCGTCCATGGTACGCTACTAAAAACCAAATCGGCGGTATCATCCTTTACACAGAGGTTATTACCAAAAGAAAAAAAGCGGAACAAAAAATCCAGGAATTAAATATGCAACTGGAAAAACGGGTAAAAGATCGAACCTCCCAGTTAGAAGAAGCCAACAAAGAGCTCGAAGCTTTTACCTATACCGTCTCACATGATCTTCGCGCCCCCCTAAGGGCAATTACAGGCTTTTCCAGAATTGTGGTGGAAGAATACAAACAAGTTTTTGACCAGGAAGGGATGCGCCTTCTTAAAGTAATCCAGGACAATGCCCAAAATATGGACACCCTCATTACCGACCTGCTTGAGTTTTCACGAACCAGCCGTGCTGACCTGAATAAAAATAATACCAATATGTATGAAATGGCCAAAAGCGTTTTTCAGGATGTTTGTCCGGCAAAATGTTCTGACAAGGTTGAATTTTCCGTTTCCATCCTGCCCAATGCCTATGCCGATAGTAATATGATGAAACTGGTCATTCAAAACCTGTTATCCAACGCTATCAAGTACAGCATTTCCTCCCAAAATCCCAAAATAGAAATGGGGTCATACACCCATCAAGGGGAGACAGTTTTTTATGTAAAAGACAATGGTATGGGTTTTAACCCGGCATACTCCCACAAGCTCTTTGAGGTATTTCAACGTTTGCACAAAGACAGTACCATTGAAGGCACAGGGGTAGGATTAGCCATTGTAAAACGCGTCATTACCCGGCACGGAGGTCGTGTGTGGGCCAAAGGAGAAGAAAACAAAGGAGCCACTTTTTATTTTTCAATACCCCTTAAAAGATAATTTCATTGTATTTTTAACTCGTTTTTGTTATAATTGCAGATGACACGCAAAAGTGCTTATCTTCGTATAAACAATATCTAAAACCCTCCCCAAAATGCAAAATCAGGTAGAACTCCTTCTCGTTGAAGACAATCCCTATGATGCTGAACTGACATTGCGCGCATTAAAAAAAAACAATGTGGCCAACAACGTGATTCATCTCTGGGATGGAGAAGAAGCTCTTGATTTTCTTTACTCAAAAGGCAAATATGCTGATCACAAAACAAAAAATTACCCAAAGGTTATATTGCTCGATTTGAAGCTACCCAAGATAAGCGGACTGGAAGTTTTAAAAGCCCTGAAAGCTGACGATAAGCTTCGCACCATCCCTGTGGTGATGCTCACTTCATCCAAAGAAGAAAAGGATATTGTGGAAAGCTACCGCCTGGGTGTCAATAGCTACATTGTGAAGCCTGTTGATTTCGAGAAGTTTATTGAAACTATCAAAGACCTGAAGCTCTACTGGCTTATTCTTAACCAAACAAGCAGCGACCTTTAAAACCGCCAAAACATCATGAGCATACCTTTAAAAATATTAATTGTTGAAGACCTGAAGGAGGATTATGAGTTGGCCTTGCGGGAGTTGAAAAAAGGGGGGCTGCGTGTTGACCCCATGAGGGTAGAAACCGAAAGCCAAATGAGGGCTGCCATGAAGGATTTTAAGCCTGACCTGGTCATATCTGATTTCACCCTTCCCGGATTTGATGGTAAAAAGGCACTTAAGGCGGGGCTTGAGACAGACCCATTCATCCCATTTATCATTTACACAGGCTCTATTGATGAAGAAACCGCTGTGGAGTGCCTGAAATCAGGAGCCACCGATTACATTATCAAAGACAGCCGGGTCAGGCTTCCCTACGCTGTGAAAGAAGCCCTTGAAAAGAAAAAAGCCATCCGACAAAAAGAAGAAACCCTCAGCAAGCTTAAGGAAAGTGAGTTTCAACTCAAACGCTCACAAAAAATTGCGAATATCGGAAACTGGAAACTGGACCTGCAAACAGGAGTTATTAAAGCCTCCGAAGAAGCACAAAAAATATATGGTGTTTCCCAGGAAAACATTCCGGTTGAGCTTATCAGAAAAATGGCCCTTGAGAAATACCGAAAAATGCTGGATGTAGCAATATATCATAACATAAACAGCGGCAAACCATACGATGTGGAATATGAAATTATGCGGGCAAGCGACAAGCAGGTTAGGTTTGTTCATTCCATGGCTGAGTATTACCCCGAGCAGAAATGTTTCATCGGAATTATCAAAGATATTACAGAAACCAAAAACAATGAAAAGCTCAAGCAGGAAATTCTGGTGGCCAACGAATCGACCAGGTTCAAACAAAAATTCCTTGCCCAAATTAGCCACGAAATAAGAACCCCTCTCACGGCCATCGATGGTATAACGGAGCTTTTAGAAAAAACACCACTTAATGATTCGCAAAAAGATTATTTGGAAACGCTTAAATTTGCCTCAGGCAACCTCCGAAATATCATCAACGAAGTGTTGGATTACTCCAAAATTGAAGCAGGCAAAATCAAAATTCAACCTGAAAGTTTCCCCGTTAACGAGCTTGTAATTAGAGCTGAAAAACTTTTTCTCTCCATTTGTAAAAAACCGCTGTCATTCAAAGTTAAGGGCATACATAGTCTACCCAAATATATCCATGCCGACAAGCATCGTGTTTTCCAAATCATTACCAACCTCATATCCAATGCTGTAAAATATAGCAATACAGGCACAATAACCCTTGAGTTCAAAGATCTGCGCCAAAAGAAAGCGCAGAGAAACACCTTCAAGGTTATGGTGAGAGATGAAGGCCCCGGCATTCAACCCCAGTTGAAGAAAAATCTTTTTAAGCCTTTCTCCCAAATTCATCAGCAGGAAAATATAGAAATTGAAGGTACAGGACTTGGGCTATCCATTTGCAAAGAGCTTGCAGCTTTGCTTGAAGGGGAAGTAGGGGTTGAGAGTGAACCTGGCCATGGAAGCACCTTCTGGTTTACTTTTCTGGCGGGACAAGCCAAAGAAAGTGCCAAAGAAACACCAAAACAGAATACATCTTCCTCTTCGGGGAAAAGATTGAACATATTGCTTGCCGAAGACAAAGCCATCAATCAAAAAGTGATTACCCTCATACTAAGTTCTTTAGGACACACAATAGTGGTGGTTGAAAATGGCCAGCAGGTCCTGGAAAAGTTCACCCCCCACGATTACGACCTGATACTGATGGATATCCAGATGCCGGTTATGGACGGCATAGAAGCCACCCAAAAACTCAGGACAAAATTTACTTCGCTCCCCCCCATTGTTGGACTCAGCGCCAATGCCATGGAAGGGGACCGCGAAAAATATATTAAGCTGGGGATGGATGAATATATTACAAAACCTGTAAAGAGCGGTGATTTTAATAAGTTGATTCAACGCCTGGGAGTTTAAGTTGTCAGGCAGTGAAAACCCACCCAAAATGGAAGAAATACGCCGGATATATACACTGGCTGAGTTGGGCAAAAGCCTGCGGTCTGTAATTGAAAGAAACTACACTTCTGCCTATTGGATCAAAGCCGAAATTGCAAAGCTAAACTATTACCCCAGGAGTGGTCATTGTTACCCAGAACTTGTAGACAAATCGGGGGAAACCTTACAAGCCCAGATGCGGGCTACTATTTGGGCAGCCGACTTCCAAAGAATCAACAGGAAATTTCAAAAAATCACCAGCAATGAGCTGAAAGAGGGTATGTTTATTCTTTTCAGGGCATCGGTAAGCTTTCATCCTGTGTATGGTCTATCACTGCAGATAAGAGATATTGAACCCTCCTTTACGCTTGGCGAAATGGCCATGATAAAAAGCCAAAATATTGAAGGGCTGAAAAAAGAAGGTGTATTCGGGCAAAACAAAACCCTCAGCATCCCCTTGCTCCCCAAAAGGGTAGCCGTTATATCTGTGGAAACAAGCAAAGGGTACAGCGATTTTCTGAATATCATAGAAGCCCAATCGCAAAACTACGCCGTTTGGCATTACCTGTTTCCCTCTCTTTTACAGGGAGACAAGGCTGCTGAAAACATCCTGTCGCAACTGCGCATTATCAAAAAGGCCCGGGAAAGGTTTGATATGGTGGCCATAATCAGGGGAGGAGGTGGAGATATCGGGCTTAGCTGCTATGATGACTACAACCTGTCCAGGGAAATTGCCACCTTCCCCCTGCCGGTTATAACAGGAATCGGGCATTCAACTAATGAGACCATTGCCGAAATGGTAGCATGGGCCAACAAAATTACCCCGACAGACGTGGGATATTTTATTGTTGAAAAATTCCACGATTTTGCACAACGAATACAGCAGGCCAGCCAGTCACTCTCCAACCAAACGATGCGGCTGTTGCAACTTCACAAGCAAAACCTGGGTTTGCAGCAGGAGAAACTTCAGTATAATACACCGGCAATGTTACAACGGGCTCAAAAGCAACAGGACCTTTTGCTCAACACATTGCTGCAAAACACCGTAAAGCTCACCAACCTACACAATGAAAAAATTGACCATACGGCCTACCGGTTATCTGTAACCCCCGGTCTGAAAATCACTGAGAACAGGTGCTCCATCGATCAATACCAGAAGATGCTCCAGTCAAACACCAGAAGTTTCTATACCAGCCAAAGAGCCTCCCTCGCCAGCCTGGACGAAAAGTTAAGACTTCTGGACCCGGAAAACATACTGAAGCGGGGTTACTCCATTACCCGTAACGAGGGGAAAAGCATTACGGATGCTTCCAGGCTCACAGCAGGAACCATTATCCAAACCACCCTTTACAGTGGTACGGTGGAAAGCAAGGTTACTATGGCAAAACCATCGGATAAAAAAACGGCCGACTGATAAAAATACCAGTCAGCCGTTTTATAAGGGTTTTAACTATAGGTTAGTCTATATCAAATCTAGACTCTTCTATATTGGTATTTATTTTAATTTCTTCCACTGTCATCTCCATCAGTTGAGGACCGGCTTGCTGCTCTACTTTAAAGGGAAACTTGAAGACCCGGGGTTTTCCCTCTACTTCAACTTCTACCTCCCTGTAATCAGAAATTCTTGCAAAACCTTCGGGCGTTTCAGTACGAATTTTCAAGCCTGATTGGGTATCATAATACTCAAGGCTTCTTTGTCCTTGCGGGGAAAGGACCTCCACCTTGTAGGCAGGTGAACCGTCCACCTCTTCTATTCCAAGCAATGACTTCTCAATGCCATGTTCTTCATAGTTCATTTCCATGTTGAGAACAGCCTGCATTTTCATCATTTCAAACTCAGGGCCTTCTGTAAACTCCTGTCTACCCATTGGGGATGTAACAACCGCCTTTTCACCGTTGAAGATTTGCTCTGACATGACATTGCCACCCATAGCCGTTTCCACACGCATATGGTGAGGCGCTTTCTGATAGGAAGTAATGGTAAGATCCATACCCTGGATGGAGGTGGTCATAACCTGTATCATATCATCAATTTTATCGAAATTTTTCTTTCCGCCTACAGCATCAAAATAATCATTAAGAACATTTTGTACGGTAATGCCATCAGGTACAGCGGTAAGCTCAGCTTCAACATAGGGTTGGCCAAACTCATCAAAAATTTCTACTTCACCTGTTGCGCTAAACTTCTCTAATGTAGCAGGTACCTCTTCCTTATTACCGGCAACAACAACAATAGCGTTCTCAGGCTTCAGGTACTTTTGTGCCATCTGCTGAACATCTTCTACCGTCACAGCATTCAGTCTTTCCAGGTAGGTCGCATAGTAGTCTTCGGGCAGGTCATAGCGCTCAATATTCAAAGCATACCTGGCCATGGTCCTGGGGCTTTCCAACGAGCGTGCAAACTGACCGGTCATAAAGCTTTTTACCAGGTCAAGGTCTTCCTCCTCCACCGGTTCGTTGATCAAACGGTCCATCTCATGCAAAATTTCAACAACCGTACTGTCGGTAACACTGTTTCGAACTTCGGTGCGAGCCACAAACCTGCTAACTACAGGGTCTGTTGAGATATTAGAGCGTGCTCCGTAAGTATACCCTTTATCTTCACGAAGATTTTGCATCAGTCTTCCGGAAAAAACACCACCTCCTAAAATACTGTTCATTACACTTACATTAATGGCATCCTCATGGCCGGGTTGCAAAACCACAGGATAGGTGATAGACACCACAGATTGGCTTGCTCCTGGTCTTTCGGCAAAAGCAACACGCCTACCTTGGGGTGGAACAGGAGTTGGATAGGTTTGAGAAGGAACTTCTCCTGGCTCCCATTGGCTAAAATAATCATTCATGAGCTCCCGGGCTTCCTCTTTGTTGATATCTCCAACAATCACCATATAAGCTACATTGGGTTTAAAGTAAGTGTTGTAGTACTCCCTGAGCAGTTCCACACTGATATTGTCCAGAGTTTCCTCGGTCATCACTTCACCGTATGGGTGATCATACCCATATACCTGGGTGCTTGAAACATTACGGGCAATGGTATTTGCATCGGTTTTGGCCGACTGCAGGCCGGTGCGGGCCTGATTGATACGACGTTGAAGTTCTTCTTCGGGAAATACCGGGTTGAGCAAAATATCTGACATCAAATCCATCAAATCGTCTTTATGACGTGTGAGAGAAGAGGCAAACATACCCCTGGAAGAAGTTGACAGATTGGCTCCTAAAAAGTCTATGGCTTCATCAATTTCTTCCTTTGAACGACTTTCTGTGCCTTCGCGCATAAGCTGCCCGGCAAAGTTTACATACCCTTTGGCATCTCCCTCCAAAACAGGGTCAATATCAAGGGTTAGCTGAAAAGAAATAACAGGTACCTTGCGGTTTTCCACCACAATTACCTGCATACCGTTATCCATGCTAAAGGTTTCAAACTCTCCAAGTTGTATTTCGGGTGCCGGGCCGGGTTCGGGCCGTTGACTTCTGTCAAGTTGGGCAGTTACTGTAATAACAGTAAAAACAATAAACAATAATGACAATATAATTTTTTTCATCGTACTGGTTTTTATTTTTTTGAATTTTGCTTAAATATTGATTTAGCAGACTATGCAGCCTGATTTGGATGGCAGGGTCAGAGATTAACTTTCACCCTTTGGCAACCAATACAATACCACCCTGTTGTCTTCTCTGAAATATTCGTTTGCAACCCTTTTTATATCTTCTCGGGTCACCTCCATGTATCTGTCAATTTCTGTATTGATAAGGCTGGCATCACCATAAAGCAAGTGGTAATTTGCCAGATTGGTAGCCCTGCGTGCAATGGTGGTGTTACTGTTTACCATTCGGCTTTCAAACTGGTTTTTTACTTTCTGCAACTCATCTTCTGTTATCATCTCTGTTCTTACCCTTTCCATCTCTTCATTGATAGCCTTCTCCAAGTCATTGGGGTCGGTGTCCATGTTAGTAAGGGCAAAAGTAATGTTTATACCAGGGTGCTCAAGGCCAAGTGGGAAAGAAGAAACATTAAGTGCCTTTTCTTCCTGGTCTACCAATCGACGATGCAGGCGGCTGCTTTGCCCCTGGGAGAGAACTGCACCCAACATTTCCACTGCGTAAAAATCAGGAGTTCCCTGGGCAGGAATCATATAAGCCTGTACAACAGCAGGAATCTGGATATTATCATATACTGTGTCACGCACTTCAACAGTACGCCGGGGTTCGGCATCTTTTTCCGGCCTGCGGAAGTTGTCACCACCTCTTGGAATATCCCCAAAATACTTTTCTACCTTCTGCCGTGTCTCATCAATATCAATATCACCGGTAATGACAAGTACAGCATTGTTGGGCACATAAAACATATCGTGAAAAGCTTTAATATCTTCGTCTGTGGCATTGCGAATGTGGGGATCTGCGCCCAGTACATCTGTTTTATAAGCATGCTCTGTAAAGGCCCGGTAGATGGTTTCTGTCAGGAGCCTTCCATAAGGACGGTTGTCACGTGTTTGTTTCATCTCTTCAGTAACTACATCTTTTTGTGTAGCAATCCCGATAGAGTCAATCACAGGGTGCAACATTCTTTCTGACTCCATCCACAAGCCCAACTCCAGCTGGTTAGATGGCAGCAGAATAAAGTAATTGGTTACATCAAAGCTGGTAAAGGCGTTCAACGAGCCCCCTGCCATTTCTACAATCTCTGAAAACTCTCCCCTTTCGATATGTTTTGTACCTTCAAACATCAGGTGTTCAAAAAAGTGAGCAAAACCTGTACGCTCAGGGTGCTCGTTTTTGGCACCTACATGGTACATGATATTTACCACAACATTGGGTGTGGTGTTGTCTTCGTTGAGTATAACATGAAGACCATTGTCGAGGGTGTACTCCGTAAATTCAATTTTGGGTGTACTACTATAGCTTACAGAAGCTATCAGCAGTAAGGCAACCGAGAAAAGAGCTTTACAATTTAGTTTCATATTTGTTGTTTTTGAAATGATTAATACTATTTATTAAACTTATGTTTGTTGTTGTAGTTTGATTTAAAGGGTGATATGGGTTGATACTTCCATGCTCAGCTAAATTAGTGTGCTTTTAGTGCCGTAAATTACAACCCTCAGGACAATTTATTTTTTAAAAAAGTTTAATAGATAAGATCCAAGTCCAAATCGTTTTTAAGTTTTTCAATTTGTGGATTTTTGTCCAGCATTTTTTGCAGCTTTTCTGCGGGGAGGTATGCTTTTTGGGTTTTGGGCACTTCTACGATAACCACTTCAAAGTTGATTGCATAGTTTTTCAGGTTTTGCCTTAAAAAACTTAACATTTCAGGTTTTTGTTCAAATATACTTTCTTTTTGAACAAGATTATTCACCTTGATTTGGATCATCCCTGATTCCTTTATCTCAGGTTCATAAGTATTAAGAGCCGTAAAAATACTGGCACTTGAATTCCTGAACTTCTCTTTTAGTTTTTCCCATATCCGCAAAAGATCATGGGAGGTAAACTGCTCTTCGGGCTTGGGTTCATCCACTCCTGGTTCAGTCAGCTCATCTTTTTTTTTTTCGTCCTTGTCAGAAGCTGAAGGATTAATTTTTATGCTGGGAGGCTTATTGGTTCTGTTGACACTTGATGGCGAGGGCCTGGCGGGTTCCTTTACCTCACTTGCGCTTTTTTGTTCATGCACACTGTCGGCAGAGGGAGCGGCTTTTGCCGGTGATGAAGGAGACTGGGTTTTTTGGGGTGTGGTTTGTGTAGGGGCTGGATTTGCGGAAGAAACAGCACCTGTCTTTTGATGGGTCTGAGGAGCCGTTCCAGCGGGATCAGCCTGCTGCAACAGACCGGAAATCTGCAATAGTGCCAGCTCTACATGCAACCTTTTATTATTGCTGGTGCGGTAGGAAATATCACAACGGTTAGCAATATCCAACGCTTTTAGCAAAAACTGGGGAGGGCATTGCGCCGATTGTCCGGTGTACTTTTGGCGGATGTTTTCTCCCACATCCATGAGTTTTACGGTTTTGGGGTCTTTGCAAACCAGCAGGTTGCGCATGTGAGAGGCAAAGCCGGAAATAAAGTGGGAGCCCTCGAAACCCTTTTCAATAATTTGATTATAAAGCAATAATACCTTGCTGGTATCGCCGGCCAGTATATGGTCGATCATATTGAAAAAATAGTCGTAGTCCAATACGTTAAGGTTGTCTACTACGGCCCGATATGTAACATTGTTTCCGGCAAAGCTGACAATCTGGTCAAAAATTGATAGTGCATCACGCATAGCACCATCGGCCTTTTGGGCGATAACATGCAATGCCTCATACTCCGTTTCGATGCTTTCTTTCCCCGCCACAAACTCCAACTGTCTGGCAATGTCATCAATGGTAATGCGGGCAAAATCAAAAATCTGACACCGCGACAAAATAGTGGGAATAATTTTGTGCTTTTCGGTGGTGGCCAAAATAAACTTAGCATAGGCCGGCGGCTCTTCGAGGGTTTTCAAAAAAGCATTGAAAGCCTGCTGGGATAGCATATGCACCTCATCAATCACATACACTTTGTATTTACCAATATGCGGAGGGATTCTTACCTGGTCAACCAAATTGCGTATATCATCCACTGAGTTGTTGGATGCGGCATCCAGCTCATGAACGTTAAAAGAGTTAGATTCATTGAACGACAGGCAGGATTTACATTCGTTGCAGGCTTCTATGGTTTCTGTGAGATTTTCACAATTGATGGTTTTGGCCATAATGCGAGCACAGGTGGTTTTCCCTACACCTCGAGGACCACAAAACAAAAAGGCCTGTGCCAGGTGATCGTTTTTGATGGCATTTTTCAGGGTATTGGTGATTGAAGCCTGACCCACTACCATGTCAAAAGTGGCCGGACGGTATTTTCGTGCTGAAACAACAAAGTTTTCCATTTATTGCAAGGGTAAATCTATAGTTCTGTGATCGGAGGCATTATGCCAAAGCAAAAATATATGTTTTTATGCTAGCACAAAAATAAAGTTATTAACCAATTTGGCTGCTTTAAAATAATGGTTCCTACCCCCATAAAAGCAATCTCATCCCTGTTAACAAAGATGACCCTGGCAGATATGAACGCCTGACACTTTCCTGTCAAAAAATAACACTTAAAGCTGAAACACCTGTGATAGTCTCCACGCCCTTGGGCGGACCATCCCGCGCTAGCAGCAAAGTATCCGGTGAAATCTTCTGTTTTTTTTAACTTTACGTAAAAAAAATGCAACACGATTTGGGAAAATGGCTGATGATAGCAGGCACAATTGCGCTGGCAGCGGGAGTACTGCTGTATTTTTTCCATGACAAACTCCACTGGGTGGGGAAACTTCCTGGTGATATTCGCATCGAAAAAGAGAACTTTAGGTTTTATTTTCCTTTCACCACCCTGGTTATCATAAGCCTGCTCATGAATATTATTATCAGGCTTATCAATCGTTTTTTTTTATAGGATCCACTTCTATGACAAATTTGGTATATACTCTCTGGCCCATTATGCCCCGGGTACATCTACTGCCCTGTTTTTGATGAAACCAACAACACCTTAACAACGGTAGAGATTCATACTCACCATCCCGGACAAATAGCTGTGCGCAGATATGAGCTACTGGCTATCTGCCCAGAGGGCCATAATAAAGCGTGAAAGTTTGAGCAAAAATTATTTGTCTTTGACAAGTCTGATGTTATGAAACCCCCAACAAAACGGACAAACACAGCAAATCCACCTCTTGCTTGCTCACATACTTTAACTTGTATGCCCATAACTTTTCGTTTGCATAACTGACACCATCAATATTCAGATTGCTGCCTTTCTCTTAAATTTTGGCTATTACGGGATTACAATACATAGAGGGGATAATTATTTTTTATTAATTTAGCCTAAAAAAAAACACCATGAGCAAGATCAACTCCAAAATACTTATTGTAGATGATGACGAGGATGTTTTACTGGCTGCCAAATTGTTCCTGAAGCAACATGTGAAAACGGTAAACACCGACAAAAACCCTGAAAATCTTCCTACGTTGCTTAAGAAAGAGTCCTACGATCTGATTTTACTTGACATGAACTTTTCGCGGGATGCCACCAGCGGCAAAGAGGGCTTTCACTGGCTGAATAAAATTCTGGATACAGATCCCACCATAGCGGTAATATTGATTACTGCCTATGGCGACATTGAGTTGGCCGTACAAGGGATCAAAGAGGGGGCGACCAATTTTCTGCTCAAGCCCTGGGACAACAAAAAACTGCTTGCTACCATCAACACAACATTGCAGGTTCATCAATCCAAAAAAGAGGTTTACGATCTTCGTTCCAAACAAAAAACCCTGATGGAGCAAGGCGACCAGCCCTTCAGCCATATCATCGGCAAGTCCCAATCCATGCTCAAGGTTCTTACCACCGTTAAAAAAGTAGCCAAAACAGATGCCAACATTCTGATACTTGGTGAGAACGGAACCGGTAAGGAGGTCATAGCCAGGGCGATACATCGGGCCTCCCAGAGAAAAGGTGAAGTGTTTATCAGTGTTGATTTGGGAGCCATCAGCGAATCGCTTTTTGAAAGTGAACTTTTTGGATACAAGAAAGGAGCCTTTACCGATGCCAAAGAAGACCGGGCAGGCCGGTTTGAGGCAGCCAACAAAGGCACCATTTTCCTGGACGAAATTGGTAACCTTACCTTCCCTCTTCAGTCAAAACTACTGAGTGTATTGCAAAACCGGAAAGTGGTCAGGCTTGGCTCGGTAAAAGAAACCCCTGTAGATGTGCGCCTGGTGTGTGCCACCAACATGCCTCTTTACCAAATGGTGGACGAAGGAAAATTCAGACAGGACCTCATGTACCGCATCAATACGGTAGAAATTCACTTGCCGCCTTTAAGGGAAAGGGTAGAGGATATCCCCCTGCTGGTGGAGCATTTCCTGGATGTATATTGCAAAAAATACAAACTGCCTGTAAAACGTCTTCATACATCTACCCTGAAAAGGCTGGAAAAACATCACTGGCCGGGCAATATCAGGGAGCTGCAACATTCGGTGGAACGGGCGGTCATCATGAGTGAGACCAATGTGCTGCAACCCAACGATTTCTTCCTCTCAACACCCGACAAACAAGAAACGGATGAGTTGCTTACACCCGACACCAACCTAGAAGCCACCGAAAAAATGCTTATCAATAAAGTAATTGATAAACACGGAGGAAACATAAGCAAAGCAGCCAAGGAGCTGGGTATTACCAGGGCATCCCTTTACAGAAGAATTGAAAAATATGAGCTTTAAAAATTTTCGTTTCAATGTAGTAATCAGGGTGCTGTTCATTGTTGCCACTGTGGTTTTGCTGTTGTCCATCATAGGTAAGCAGGAGTTTATCATTAGCAGCATTATTTTATCCTCTCTTATCGTGCTGCAAATTGCAGCACTGGTGAAATATGTGGAGCGAACCAATAACCGGCTCACCACTTTTCTTGAATCCATACGGCACAGCGACTTTACTTCTTCCTTCTCTGACCAGGGTTTGGGGAAAAGTTTTGATGATCTCAACAATGCCTTCAACAACGTAATCAGCGAGTTTAAAAAAGCCCGGGCTGACAAAGAAGAGCACTTCAACTACCTGCAAACCGTAGTGCAGCACATAAGCATCGGAATAATTGCCTACAAAAAAAACGGACATGTAGACATTTTGAACAATGCTGCCAAACGCCTCCTTAAACTTAGCAACATCAGGTTTATCAATGAACTTGAAAAAATCGACAAGGAGTTTGCTGATGTTTTGATGAGCATGAAAGCCGGTGACAAAAACCTGGTGAAAGTGTTTATTGAAAACGAATTGCTGCAGCTTTCAGTAAGAGCTACCGAGTTCAGAATGAGAGAAGAAGACTTTGTGCTGGTTTCGCTCCAAAACATTCACAGTGAACTGGAAGCCAAAGAGATGGACTCATGGCAGAAACTTATAAGGGTTTTGACCCATGAAATCATGAACTCCATTACCCCCATCGTATCCCTGTCAGGAACCGTAAAAGACATTATGATTGATGAAGATAACCGGCAGCTGAATCAGGAAATTGACGCGGATGACATTGAAAGTGTTTTAGGCGCACTTAAAACTATCGAGAAAAGAAGTCAGGGGTTGCTGAACTTTGTGCAGATTTACCGCAATCTTACCCGCATTCCCAAACCCAACTTCCGCTACGTAGCGGTTAAGGACATCCTGGAATCAGTAAACAACCTGCTGGAACCCAAAATAAATGAGCAAAACATAAAGTGCCGCACCCATCTTGTACCCAAAGATCTAAAGCTGACCGCCGACCCCGATCTTATTGAGCAGGTGGTTATCAACCTGGTAATAAACTCCATACATGCCCTGAAAAACACGGAAAACCCAGAAATCAAGATTTTAGGTATTACAGCCTCCAACAACAGAGTAATGATTTCGGTATCTGACAATGGGCAGGGAATAAAACCCGACATAATGGAAAAAATATTTGTCCCCTTTTTCACTTCCAAAAAAGAGGGTTCAGGTATTGGGTTAAGTCTTTCGCGAGAGATTATGCGTCTGCACAAAGGAAATATTACCGTCCGATCTAATCCCGGCCAGGAAACAACTTTCACACTACTTT
This sequence comes from Bacteroidales bacterium, assembly GCA_007131245.1. Lineage (GTDB taxonomy): Bacteria > Bacteroidota > Bacteroidia > Bacteroidales > UBA7960 > SKVR01. Next base: position 71,129 of record SLQX01000029.1, on the reverse strand, counting down.
TTTAAAATATAACAGGCAGGATTAAGAGTTTGGTCAAAAAAAAACGGTATTGCCAAAGTTTAGCTGACAATACCGTTTTTGATTAAAATCCAGGAGAGTATTAAATCTCTTCTTTCTCTTCTTTGTGAGAAACAATGCGCAAAGTATCATGTGCAATCACAAGCTCCTCGTTGGTAGGTACTACCATTACTTTAACCTTTGAGTCATGCTTGGAAATCATATCCAGTTTTCCACGAAGGCCGGTATTTTTCTCATGATCAAATTGGAGCCCCAGATAATCAAGGCCTTTACAAATTGCCTCTCTGGTTTCAGGGCCGTTTTCGCCAACACCACCTGTAAACACGATCATATCAACGCCGCCCATGGCTGCGGTATAGGCGCCAATGTATTTTTTTATGCGGTAAAAATACATTTCCAGGGCCAAGTCTGCTTTTTTATCGCCCTCTTTCCAAGCCGCAGTTTCAATGTCTCTCATATCTGATGATACACCGGAAATCCCAAGCATGCCACTTTTTTTATTGATAAGATTGTTGGCCGCATTGAGGTCCAGTTCTTTCTTTTTCATGATATAAAGCAAAGCACCCAAATCAAGATCCCCTGTTCTTGTTCCCATGATAAGTCCTTCTACCGGGGTAAGACCCATAGATGTATCTACAGATTTTCCATTGTGGATCGCACAGATGGAGGCTCCATTTCCGAGGTGGCAGGTGATGGCTTTAACATTATCACGACGCATAAACAAAGCATCACATGCAGTTTCAAAAACAAACTTATGGCTGGTTCCATGGAAACCATACCGTCTGATTTTATCCTGCTCATACAATTCATAGGGTAGCGCATACATGTAAGCATGCTGGGGTATGGTTTGGTGAAATGCTGTATCAAAAACGGCCACCTGTGGAACCTGCGGCATGAGCTTTTCCATAGAAACAATTCCTTTTAAATTGGCAGGGTTATGTAGTGGTGCTAATTCAATAACATCTTCAATATTTTTCTTTACTTCTGGTGTTATCAGGGCACTGGCACTGAAGTTTTCTCCCCCGTGGGCCACACGGTGTCCTACAGCAAGTATTTCATTTACATTGGCTATAACACCATAGTCCTGATCCAGCAAAACTTTCAGAATCAGATCAATGCCTGTTTCATGGTCTGGAACATCCTGAATAAGAAAATAGTTATCTTTTGCTTTGGCCTGGTGTTTCAGCTCGCTGTCTTTTAACCCTACCCTCTCCAGGATTCCTTTGGCCAGCAGCTCGGCATTGTTGGCCATGTTAATCATTTGATATTTAATGGAAGAACTTCCACAGTTAAGAACCAGAATTTTCATCTTTTGAATGCTTTTATATTTATGTATGAGAATTTAAAGAGTATACAAACCAATTATTTCCCTGCAGCCTGATTAACCGTTATGGCCACCAAGTTGACAATATCATCCACCGAGCAACCCCTCGAAAGGTCGTTGATGGGAGCAGCCATTCCTTGCAAAACAGGACCTACCGCCTGTGCCCCGGCCAGGCGCTGAACCAGCTTATAACCAATATTACCTGACTCCAGTCCGGGAAATACAAGCACGTTGGCTTCACCGGCTATGGAACTCCCAGGTGCTTTACTTTGACCTATGGCCTTAACGATGGCTGCGTCAGCCTGCAGCTCGCCATCTATTTGGATATCAGGCATCATCTCCCTGGCCAACTCGGTGGCTTTTGTAACTTTTTCGCAAAGTGGGTGTTGGGCACTTCCTTTGGTAGAAAAGCTCAGCATGGCCACCCTGGGTTCAATATCCACAATGGCACGGGTAGTTTGGGCTGTCATCACAGCTATTTGGGCAAGCTCTTCCGCATTGGGATCGGGATGAACGGCGCAGTCTGCAAAGACAAGAATGCCATCTTCTCCCCATTGCTTGTCGGGCAGAATCATGATAAAGGCACCAGAAACCACACTGATACCGGGTAAAGTTTTGACAACCTGGAAAGCAGGACGTAATACATTACCGGTAGCATTGGCAGCCCCGGCAACTTCTCCGTCAGCTTCTCCGTTTTTTATCAAAAGCGTGGCAAGGTATAACGGATCTTCCACCAATTTTTGCGCTTCATCACGGCTAAGCCCCTTATGTTTCCTAAGGTCATAGAGCATATCGCCATAAAAATCCTTCTTCTCATGATCCCGGGGATCAATAACTGTTGCACCCGTTAGATGCTTCAGGTTATATTTGGATGACTGCTGATGAATTTCATCCGGATTTCCTAGCAAAATGATGCGGGCAATCCCTTCTTTGATGATTTCATCTGCTGCTTTTAACGTTCTTTCCTCGGTCCCTTCTGGCAAAACAATACATTTATCTTGTTTTTTTGCATTGCTTTTGATTGTTGTTAATAACTCCATTTCTTCTTGCTTTAAGGATTAAAATTTATTGAAATTCAAGCCTCAGCAAAATTAGAATTAATTTGCTTTCCTTCAAAACGTGAAACCCGTAATTTTCAAACATCTTGACAAAGCCAACTCCTAAGTATTGTTAAATTAATAACAGACAAAACAGCCAAAGCGTGCAGCCAAATATTTTTTCGGTAAGCTCCCCTGTTTAGTTTTATGAATTGGGTTAACTTTGCAAAAAAATTTGGCATGCATCAAAAACTCAACAACGTTTTTTTGTTTGTATCTATTGCAATAATTTTTGCAGCCACCCCTCCTGCCTTTTCACTTACCCCGACCGGGGTTAATGATTCAGCGAACATGGGAAACATCCCATCCAACTCTACCATCAACATCGATGGAAACCAACAACGCCCGCTGACAACCCAAACAACTGACTTTTCAAAAATACTTGATTTAACAGCCCCAAAAAAGGAACAAATCCTTCACATTCTTTCGATGGCAGATAGTACCACAACTGTTTATCCTGCCACAGCGTTTTTCGGTCCCCACCTGCTGCAGACCTCCACAAAGCTTGTTGCAATCTCCCGTGAAAAACCAACATCCCATGATTCCATCACTCTGCTCCTATTATTTGCATTGCTGGGTTTGGGTATCGTTAGGTACCAATATCCTGTAAGATTCAAAGAAACACTTCTTTCGGGATGGGATCAGCGGTTTTTCAACCAAATAGAAAGAGAGGGGGGACTACTGAACCATTGGGTGCCAGCCATACTTTACCTAAATTTTCTGATTGTTCTAAGCCTCTTGACTTATCAAAGCCTTAACCTCACAGGACATTCAGGTGTGTTTAACGATCTTCACCCCTTCATGCTGGTAACCTACGCCTTGATTGTTTTGGCAGGCTTCTATGTTGTAAAGTACCTTTTGATAGGATTCATTGCCTGGGTTTTCAAAACCCAGGAGGTAAGCAACGCCTATTTCCGCAACATACTTATTATCAACAGCTTTGCCGGACTCATCCTGTTGCCCATTGTAATCATCAACCTTTACAATCCTATTCCCTGGCTCCTGTTTTTAGCATGGGCACTCATTACAGGAATCAATATATATAAAATATTGAGAGGTTACCACATCAGCACAAAGCGCGCACGTTTTTCAATGTATTATATAATTTTGTACCTTTGCACCATCGAAATAGTACCATTAATTTTTATTGTAAAGTACACCAAAAACCTTCTTTTAAGCTAGTTTTCCAACAATAAAACACGTTACATCGTTAACTTTTTTACAGCAAGATACGCCCTAAAAAACAAAAAAACCGTCAAACCAAAAATAAGGAGATATATTTTGAAGATTAAAAACATTCTCATTTCGCAGCCTGAGCCCGAAAACGAAAAATCACCTTATGCCGATTTGGCAAAGCAGTTCAACCTGAAACTCACCTTTCGAAAACTCATTAAGATTGAACGCATTGACAACAAAGAGTTCAGGAAGCTCAGAATAAACATCCTGGACCATACGGCTATTATTTTTACCAGCCGCCATGCAGTGGATCATTTTTTCAGTCTGTGCGAAGAACTACGGGTTACCATCCCGGAAACCATGAAATATTTTTGTGTTTCAGAAGCCATTGCTCTTTACCTGCAGAAGTATGTGCAGTATCGTAAGCGAAAAATATTTTTCGGTAAAAGCAAGTTTCCCGAGCTGCTTGAGTTAATTAAGAAACATAAAAATGAGAAGTTCTTTTACCCTTGTGCTGCCAACAAGGCAAAAAAGGATATACCTGAAATGCTCAAGGCCAACAAAATCAATTTTGTTAATGCTCCTATTTATGAAACGGTGCCCGTAACCGTGGACGATATTGACATCAACAATTTTCATATGATTGTATTTTTCAGCCCCTTTGGTGTTGACTCCATGCTGAAAAACTTCCCTGACTATAAACAGAACAATACCATTATGGCAGCCTTTGGGGGTGCCACCATCAAAGCTTGTGAAAATGCAGGTTTCGACGTACAAGTCAAAGCCCCCACCAGCGAAGCACCCTCCATGACCATGGCTATAGAGCAATACTTACAAAATAACAAAGGGAAAAAATAATTAACAAAAAATGGCCACTTGGAGTGCCCATAAAAAATTGCATGGTTTTTCCAAGAGTGAAAGGCTGTGCAATTTTTCATTGAAGAACCTTCTTTTTGAAAAAGGGAAGACGTTTTATGAGTACCCTTTTAAGGTATATTGGAAAGTTGTGGACAAAAACCTTGAAAGCATATTTTTTGCAAAGTCTGTAACGACTTTTCAACCCAAACAAACTTTACACCCAGCCGGCAAGTACAGGCAAAACCCCTCTTACCCTCACAAAAAAATTCCGCACAATGCCTATTTTACACATTCAGCACAATGCCTGATAGGTGTCCCGCGCAGAGTACAGAAAAATGCATCCAATCGTAACGCAATAAAAAGATTCATAAGGGAGGCCTACCGCCAAAATAAAGGTCCTTTTTACGCGTTTTTGGAAAACAATGACCTGCACTGCTTGCTGGCGTTCATATACACTGCCAAAAGGAAGCTACCCTACCGGGAAGTAGAATCCAAAATCGTTGTATCTTTACAAAAAATTCAGGAGAGAATTTCAGAAACCCAAAACCTTTAGATGTCATTACCCGAAAAAATATATAGAGGGCCTGAAAAAGCATTGCAGTGGTTCTTTATCATTCTAATTCGCTTTTACCAGGGAGCTATTTCACCTTATCTGCCTCCCTCCTGCAGGTATACACCTACCTGTTCGCACTATGGGGTTGAAGCAGTACGTAAACATGGCCCATTCTACGGGGGTTGGCTTACCCTTAAACGGTTTGCGTCATGCAACCCCTGGGGCGGAAGTGGTTATGACCCAGTACCCTGATTTGTTCATTCGATAAATACAAACATATGAAAAAATTCAACCGGTTTTTTAAACGGCCTGCCACAATCACCATAACAGCTGTTATACTGTTTACCACGGTGGTTTCCACAAGTTTTGTGAGCAGAAATTTTGAAATAGCAAAAAATCTTGACATTTTTGCCACCCTCTTCAGGGAACTTACCGTTAATTATGTCGACGATGTCAATCCTGCTGAGCTCATTCAAACAGGAATTGACGAAATGCTGTATTCGCTTGATCCTTACACCACTTTTATCCCAGAGTCGGATATTGAAGATGTGCGATTTATGACCACTGGCCAGTATGGAGGCATAGGTGCCCTTATCATGCGCCGGGGAGAATATATTTTCGTATCGGAAACTTATGACGGGTTTCCGGCTGAAAAAGGGGGGCTACTACCCGGCGATAAAATCCTTGAAATCGACGACCAGTCGGCAAAAAACAGAACACAGGAGGAGGTGAGCACCCTTCTGAAAGGTGAGCCTGGCAGCGAAGTAAACCTTAAGATAGAGCGGGGAGGGCACGACCAGCCCATCACAAAAACCCTTATCCGGGAAGTAGTAAAAATTGACAATATCCCCTATTACGGGATGCTGAATAACCATACCGGCTACATCAAGCTTACAGCATTCACCCAAAACGCAGGCAAAGAGGTAAGAGATGCATTCAGCAGCCTGAGAGACGAAAACGACTTGCAACACATTGTGCTCGACCTCAGAGGAAACGGTGGGGGTTTGCTAAACGAAGCGGTTAACATAACCAATATTTTTGTGGATAAAGATGAGTTAATTGTTGAAACCAGGGGTAAGCTTGAGGAAAGAAACACAACCCATCAAACCCGCAGCCAGGTTGTTGACAAAGATATTCCATTGGTGGTATTGGTAGACGGAGCCAGTGCCTCGGCATCAGAAATTGTTGCCGGCGCCATCCAGGACCTGGACAGAGGTGTGGTAATTGGGCAACGCACCTTTGGCAAAGGATTGGTTCAGAACATAGTACCCCTCAGCTATAACACCCAGCTTAAAGTAACTGTAGCCAAGTATTACATTCCAAGCGGCAGGTGCATTCAGGCCATTGACTACGCAGAGCGCAATGAGGACGGCAGTGTAGCAGCTATTCCCGACTCCCTGATGGTTGCCTTTGAAACCCGCAATGGACGAACCGTTTACGACGGAGGAGGCATTGAACCTGATCTGCAAACGGAACCCCGGAGTCTTGCACCTATATCAATTGCTTTGCTGACAAAGTTCCACATATTTGAATTTGCCAATACTTTTTACCAGCAAAACGATGAAATTCCTCCCGCAGATAAATTTGAAATTACCGATGAAATTTTCGACGATTTTGTCCATTTTCTGGAGGGTAAAGATTATAGCTACACAACAACGAGCGAGGCTTACATAAATGAAGTAAAAAAAGCAGCCAAGGAAGAAGCCTACTACGCATCCATTCAGGATGAATTAGAGCTCATAAGAAATAAAATTGATCTATCAAAGGCGGATGATCTGGTAAACCACCGTGAAGAAATTGAGGAGATTCTTAAAAATGAAATTTCCGGAAGATACTACAAACAGCGGGGGCGGGTAATTGCATCCCTGAAAGACGACCCGGAAGTGCTTAAAGCCATCGGTTTATTAAGCAATCTGGAGAAATATCACGAAATACTTAAACCCTAATTCATTCCTTGCGGCTCATGACTTCATGATCCTCAGGGTCATCTGTGAATAACACAACCCTTAAATCATTCAATCATTCAAAAAAATTAAACAACGTTTTTTATGTACGGAAAGATAAAAGAGCATCTGCAAAACCAATTGCAGGAAATTGAGGAGGCCGGCCTGTATAAAAAAGAGAGAATCATTACCAGCCCCCAGCAAGCAGAAATAACGCTGGATACGGGTGAAAAGGTTATCAATTTTTGTGCAAACAATTACCTGGGTTTATCCAATCACCCCACCACCATACAAGGAGCCAAAAAAGGTCTTGACTCCCACGGGTATGGGTTGTCATCAGTACGGTTTATATGTGGAACCCAGGATTTACACAAACAACTCGAAGAAAAGATTTCATCGTTTTTCGCTACCGAAGATACCATTCTCTATGCAGCCTGCTTTGATGCTAATGCAGGTGTTTTTGAACCTTTGCTTGATGATAAGGATGCCATCATCTCAGATGCACTCAACCATGCTTCCATCATTGATGGTGTAAGACTTTGTAAAGCTGCCCGCTACAGGTTTGCCCATGCAGACATGGAAGACCTGGAAAAACAGCTCCAGGCTGCACAAAGCCAGCGCCACCGTATTATTGTTACTGATGGAGTTTTCTCTATGGATGGCGACATCGCCAAAATGGATGAAATTTGCCGCCTGGCCGACAAGTATGATGCAATGGTAATGACCGATGAATGCCATTCAGCGGGATTCATTGGCAAAACAGGAAGAGGAGCACCGGAGTATCATAATGTAATGGACAAAGTAGATATCATAACCGGCACACTGGGCAAAGCTCTGGGAGGTGGCCTTGGAGGATTTACCACCGGCAAAAAAGAAATCATTGATATTTTGCGCCAAAGGTCCAGGCCTTATCTGTTTTCAAACTCTCTGAGTCCTGCTATTGTTGGTGCATCACTGGCCGTTCTTGACCTCATTGACACCAATACTGCCTACCGTGATAAGTTGATGGATAATACGGCCTATTTCAAGGAACAAATATCACAGGCGGGTTTTGACCTGAAACCATCAGATTCGGCAATTGTTGCCCTAATGCTTTATGATGCGGCCCTTTCTCAAAAGTTTGCAGCACGTATGCTTGAAGAGGGGATTTATGTTATCGGATTCTATTACCCGGTAGTTCCCAAGGGACAGGCCAGAATCAGGATACAGCTTTCGGCAGCCCACGAAAAACAACACCTTGACAAAGCCATTAATGCATTCAGGAAGGTTGGAAAAGAACTGGGAGTGATCTAAACCCCAGGCCCAGGTGTCAACCCATAAAAAAAAAGCTCTGCAAATTACCTATCTGGTAGCTCGCAGAGCTTTTTGTTAAAACTCATAACCCTTAATCAAGGTTTTGTTCAGCCCTGATTTTAGTTTTCCATGAGTGGTAGTCTTTTTCAAATTTTTCAGAATCATTCACCCTGAGCCAGGTTCCATACTTCACATAATCAGGAATATGACCATCATTTGATTTTTTTTGATCTTCAGGAATCCCTAGCTCATTCAAATACCGCTCATAAGAAATTTTGCTGGGTCTTTCATCTTTTCTGTTCATGGCTTTTTATTTAAATAATACACTTAAGTTAGTGCACCTGATTTAAGCTCATTTTCTGATATACCGAAAGGAGGGGAGGCTTTACTACAGGTGTTATATTGATTGTTAATGGTTTGTGGCCTCGACAGGAATCGAACCTGTATCTAAAGTTTAGGAAACTTCTATTCTATCCGTTGAACTACGAGGCCTTGTTGAAAGTGCGCAAATATAAATATTTTTTTCACTTGACAAAACAGGTAAATCACCTAAAAACAAAATATTATACATATCACCCTAAAGCATTGACCAAAGATGAAAAAACAACGCTTACGACACAACTCCTCCATCAGGTAGCTTGTCGTCAGGCTGAACAAAGGATAGTTTACCTTTATTACCCGTGGCCATGAGTATCATTCCATGCGACTCAATCCCCTTGATTTTTTTGGGTTTAAGGTTGGCCAACAGAATCACCTGCCTGCCGGTAATATCTTCGGGGTTGTAGCTCCCGGCAATACCAGAAACCACAGTTCGCTGGTCATTCCCGGTTTCAAGAGTAAGCTTCAGCAGCTTTTTGGTCTTGGGTACCTTTTCTGCATGGACTATTGTAGCGGTGCGTAAATCCAATTTGGCGAAATCTTCGAAGGTAATATCCTCCTTGAGAGGTTCCACGGCTTCCTGCTGTTGCTCCTCATTGGCAATGCGGGTACTGTAAAGTTTGTCGGTTTGTGCTTTTATTTGTGCATCATCAATTTTTTCAAACAGTAATTCAGCCTTGTTGATAGCATGTCCCGCAGCTAATAAGTCACCCGTACCTGCCTGATCCCATAAAAGGGTTTCCAGGTTAAGCATCTTGAACAGTTTTTGGGATGTAAAAGGCAAGAAGGGACCCGATAATACAGCCAGATTGGCACAAATCTGCAGACAAACATTGAGTATGGTTTTTACCCGCTCAGGCTGTTGCTTAAAAATTTTCCAGGGTTCGCTGTCGGTAAGGTACTTATTTCCCAGCCGTGCAAGACCCATCATTTCTGACAATGATTCTCTGAATCGGTAATTCTCCAAGCTACGGGCAATGGTTTGGGGATACCGGGCGATTTGCTCCAGCACCTGATTATCGCTATCGGTAAGGTTATCGACGGCAGGCACCTTCCCATCAAAATACTTGTGGGTAAGCACCAGAGTACGATTAACGAAATTACCGAAAATTGCCACAAGTTCGCTGTTATTACGAGATTGGAAATCTTTCCAGGTAAAGTCGTTGTCTTTGGTTTCTGGAGCTGCCGCACATAACACATAGCGCAGCACATCCTGCTTACCGGGAAACTCTTCAAGATATTCGTGCAGCCAAACGGCCCAGTTACGGCTGGTGGATATTTTGTCACCCTCAAGGTTTAAAAACTCATTGGCCGGTACATTTTCGGGCAGGATATAACTCCCCTCAGCATGCAGCATGGAGGGAAAAATAATACAATGAAAAACAATGTTATCTTTTCCTATAAAATGAACCAGCTTCGATTGTTCGTCTTTCCAGTAGGGCTCCCAGTCTTTACCACTTTTTTCTGACCATTCACGGGTGGCCGAGATATAACCGATGGGAGCATCAAACCATACATACAACACTTTGCCCGGTGCATCATCCAGGGGTACTTTAACCCCCCAGTCCAAATCGCGTGTAACAGCCCTTGGCTGAAGCCCCTGGTCAATCCATGATTTGCACTGTCCGTAGACATTGGACTTCCAGTCATGTTTGTGCCCTTCAAGGATCCACTCTTTCAACATATCTTCATAATCCTGAAGCGGCAGGTACCAATGCTTGGTTTTTCTCATTACCGGCTTATGACCACTCAGAACAGACTGGGGATTGATAAGCTCAGCGGGACTAAGGGATGTGCCGCAATTTTCGCATTGATCTCCATAAGCTTTATCATGGTTGCAATGAGGGCAAGTGCCGGTGATGTACCTGTCAGCCAAAAACTGTTGATTAGCCTCATCAAAAAACTGTTCGTTCTCTTTTTCTTTCAACTTACCTTTTTCGAGGAGTTTTCTGAAAAAAGCGGCCGCGGTTTCATGGTGGATAGGGGCAGAAGTACGGCTATAAACGTCAAAAGAAATCCCAAACTTCTCAAAAGAGTCTTTAATCATTTCATGAAACCTGTCTACCACAGCCTGAGGTGTTGTGTTTTCATGTCGCGCTTTTATGGTAATGGGTACACCATGTTCATCACTACCCCCAATAAACACCACATCCCTGTTTTTCAACCGCAGAAAACGGGCATAGATATCGGCCGGCACATATACTCCTGCCAGGTGCCCAATATGTACTGGCCCATTGGCATAGGGCAATGCTGAGGTTACGGTATACCTTTTAATGTTTTTGGAAGTAACTGAAGACGACATAAAAGCGGATTTTGTTGTTTTGCACTTTGTTGAATGAAAAGACTTGCAAAGTTAAAAATAACCACGATAAAATACACACCAGACTTATGTCAAAATCATCTCAAGAGATTAACATGTGAAAATCAGCCCGTCTATAAAAGAATTACACCGATGAAACTACTGAGCCTGGAGATAAGTTTGGCAACCCATTGGGGAGAGGATAAGGATAATATCAACTTAGCAGCAACGCTTTCCTCGGTTTTACTCTGAAACTTGCATGAGCACTGTGCTCTCAAAAGAAGATGAACCGAACGAAGTGAGCTCACGAACACCAATTAAAACAAACGATAGTGAGTAATATATACATTCATGTAATAAGTTCCCCCGCATATAGCGGGGCAGACATTCTACCAATTGCGTAAAACAAATTTGCTCGAATCAAACCAAACGATATTTGTTGATAACCTCAAAAAGCTGATGGTAGTCAAAGGGCTTTGAGAGAAAGTCATCCACACCTGCAGTTTCTGCTTTTTTACGGGTTTCAAGGAAAGCATCGGCTGTAAGTGCTATAATGGGAGTGTCGGGGTTTTGGTATTGTTGATTTTCATTTTTTCGGAGGTTTTCAGCAATTTCAAACCCGGTAATATCAGGCAACAGTATATCAAGCAGGATTAATTGGTAACGGTTTTTCTTCAGCAGCTCCAGGCCCTCTTCTCCTGTTGAGGCAATTTCCAGGTTTGCATTCCACTTTTTCTCAATAATCTTACGCGCCACAAACTGGTTCATTTTGTCATCCTCGATCATAAGAATTCTCATGTTTCCAAGGGAGTAAGCCCCCCCCGCAGAAACCTTTTCAACAGCAGGGAGCTCCTTTTTGTTGCCTTTCATCATGGGCAAGTTAAAAGAAATCGAAGTTCCCTCACCGGGTTTGCTCTGGGCAAAAATTTGTCCTCCCTGTAGCTCAACCAACTTTTTGCATATGGCCAGCCCCAGTCCACTTCCACCATATTTGCGGGTAATGCTGCTCTCTGCCTGTGTAAACTTTTCAAATATGTCATTCAGCTTATCATCCGAAATACCAATCCCGGTATCATTGACTTCAAAAAACACCTTGTTGTCTTTTGGGGATGGCTGATCAACCAAAAGAGAAACTTTTCCCCCGGGTTCTGTAAACTTTATTGCGTTTGACAGCATGTTGTAAAGCACCTGCTTCAGCCTTAGCGTATCGGCTTTCAGCACATCAGGTACAACGTTTTTTACCTCCCAGGTCAACGCAATATCCTTTTCTTTGGCTTTCACTTCAAAAATTTTCGCCACATCTTCAACAAAGTCTCTTAACCGAAACGTCTCGTGTTCAAACTCTATGTTGCCCGATTCTATTTTGTTATAATCAAGTATGTCATCTATAAGCTCAAGCAAATGCCGGGCAGAAATTTTCACACGGCTAAGATTTTCTTGTTGTTCGGTGGTTTGCACCTCATCGAGCATTAAATCAGTTAGCGCAACAACCGTGTTGAGTGGTGTTCGAATTTCATGGCTCATTAGCGATAAAAATTCCGACTGGGCCATGCGAGCTTTTTCTGCATCTTCTTTGGCTTGCTTAATTTGCTTTTCAGCCCGTTTTTTTTCGCTGATATCGCGTACAATCACCTGGACCATAAACTGATTGCGCAAATAAATCCGGGCCATACTTACTTCAGCATCAAACGTTTTATTATCTTTTCGATGAAGCCATTCAAAGTTTTGTGCTTTTCCCTGCAAAGCCAGCTCTGTTTTCTCACAAAGAAATGTTTCTGCATCATGCTCCGGGGAATCGTTATTAGGAGTTAGTTCTGCATATTTTTTTCCTATCAGCATTTCTCTTTTTACCTGGAAGAGATCGGCTGCTTTCCAGTTACAGTCTATGATAGTACTGTCATGCTCAAGAATCAGCACCGCATCATAAGACTTTTCAAACAATGCTTTAAATTTTTGTTCAGATAGCAACAATTGCTTCTCGGCCTTTTTCCGTTTACTGATGTCCTCAATAAAACCCTCCATGTAAAATTCTTTGCTGCGATCTCTTTCATAAACTTTACGCAGGTGAATTACTGTATGGATAGTTGACTGGTCTTTGCGTTTGAACTCCCTTTCAAGAACAAACCGGTTTTTTTTACTTTTAACCAGGCTTCTTCTAAACTCTGTCTCCTTTTTAAAATCCTGGAAGAACAACTCTGGCCTGTTGTTGATGTCGATGAGAAAGTCGACGGTATTTTCATAACCAAACATTTCGGCAAATGCTTTGTTTGCCGAGACAAACGAAAAGTTCCGGTCAAGTTTAAAAATACCCAGGGATGAATCTTCAAACATCCTGCGGGATTTGTCCTCACTCTCCATAAGTCTTTTCTCCATCATGCGCCTGTCATGGATATCGATACAAGAGGCAATAAACCCCCCATAGTTGCCTTCCATGTCACTAAATGGCTTGGCATGATTGAGAATCCAGCGATAATTCTGGTACTTGTCAAGCATACGAAACTCCACAACAAAGTGGGTCTTTTCCTTTCGGCTTTTTTTAAATCCATCCAGAAAAATCTTCCTGTCTTTTTCATGAATATGTTCCAGGAAACCATGAGGTCCGTTTTTTGTAAAATCGACCCCTGTAAACTCCTGTAGAGTTTTATTGAAAAAGTTAAAGACTCCCCGGGTATCGGACTGCCAAACCATCACAGGAAAATCTTCTAATAGGTTGAGGTAAAAATCTTTGGCTTTGTGTAATTTCCGCTCAGCTTTTTTGCGTTGGGTGATATCCTCTTTGATAGCCAGGTAGTTTATGGTTGTCCCTTTTTCATTCTTCACCGGTGTAATGGTTGCAATTTCCCAAAACAACTGCCCGTTTTTGCTTTGATTCAAGAACTCTCCCTTCCAGGTTTTACCAGCGGTGATGGTATCCCAGAGCTCTTTATAATTGATCTTTGAGTCGGGATGTTTCACTATCCGTGGATTTTCGCCAATGATTTCCTCATAAGAAAAACCGGTTGATTCAAAAAACCGGGGATTGGCATATTCAATATTTCCTTCAAGGTCGGTTATGACGACTGAATTGGCACTTTGTTCAAATGCCGCTGAAAGGCGAAGCAGGTGTTCCTCGTTTTCTTTAGTTTGGGTGATATCGCTTAGCGAACATTGAATATGCTGGTGGGGATGTACAGAGTAATAGCAACTGCTTTCCATCTTTACCCACTTGTAGTCTCCGGTTCGCGATAATATTTTGAGCACACACTCACCCTTACTCCCTTCATTCAGAAGTGAATCCAAATGCAGTTCAAATGGTTCTATTGAGTCAGCATGCAGAAACGAACGAAAATCTTCACGTAAAACATTTTGAAGTGGCTGCTCCACCATCTCACAAAATGTTTTGTTGCTTTCCCTTACCCTTCCCCTGGCATCCAACACCACAAACCCTATGGGAGCATAGTTAAACAAGCTGACATATTTTTTATTTTCCTCTCTGAGCCGATTTTGGGTATTGGCAAGATCTTCAGCATGCGAATCAAGCTCTTTTTGATGGTCAACCAACTCCTGAAGCAAACTACGTATGTCAGAAGGAGACAAATCCTCCTTTTTCTTACCGGAACCTAGTTGTTCGATAAGTTTTTCAGCTTTCAACTGCACTTTCTTCCTCTTGTCTATTTCTGCCATGAAATATTATTTTATATTTAGTTAGCGTTCTTTTAACTCCTTATTTTATCTCTACATCCAAATTTACATGACGTAAAAATAGCTTTTTTTTAAGCGAATATGGGTTTTTATCATGGTTTTTTAATTACAAATTTTTTCATGTGGTTTTTTGGCTAGTAGGCTGATTTTATGACACAAAGAAAAACTGTAAACAGAACATTCGTAAATTGTTAAAAAGTTTTTTAAAAATCGCGTCTTAACTATTCAACAAACAACCCTACCCCACAAAGGCACAAAAAAGGAAAAGCAAAACCACCCATTTTCACGATTGTTTAAACCGGCAGAAACTTTTCGGAAGTTTAAACTTTTGACTTCCAACAGCCACCGCTTGTCTAAAATTAGGACGGGGATAAAAAATACTCAAAATAAAGCCTTAACTTTGCACTGTCATTATGACATAAAAGCATACTGTAATTACTTCTATGAGCATACAAAGCATAAAACAAAGGTTTGGAATCATCGGACATGCATCTGCACTTGACAGGGCAATAGACGTAGCCATGCAGGTAGCACCCACTGACATCACTGTACTTATATCAGGAGAAAGTGGTGTAGGAAAAGAGGTTTTCCCGAAAATCATACACCACCTGAGTGCACGCAAGCACGGCCCTTTCATTGCCGTAAACTGCGGGGCTATCCCGGAAGGGACTATCGACTCTGAACTTTTTGGCCATGAAAAAGGCTCCTTCACGGGGGCACATGAAGCAAGAAAAGGATATTTTGAAGTTGTAAACAACGGCACCATTTTTTTGGATGAAGTATCTGAGTTACCTTTGCTCACGCAGGTCCGACTTCTGAGGGTACTTGAAAGTGGAGAATTTATAAAAGTAGGATCGTCCAAGGTTCTTAAAACCAATGTAAGGGTGGTAGCTGCAACCAATGTAAATCTGCAACAAGCCATTTCCAGCGGAAAGTTTCGTGAGGACCTCTATTACAGGCTCAATACCGTGCCCATTTATGTTCCGCCCTTAAGAGAGCGACAAAACGATATCATCATGCTTTTCAAAAAGTTCTCCAATGATTTTGCTGAAAAGTACAGGATGCCACCATTGCAGCTCAGTCCTGAAGCAGAGCACATATTGCTCAACTATCGCTGGCCCGGCAATATCAGGCAGTTGAAAAATATGGCTGAGCAAATTTCAGTCATTGAAAGCAACCGAACCATCACTACTGAAATCGTTCACAAATATTTGCCCCAAACCCAAACATCCAACCTGCCGGTACTGGCCCAGGATGCAAAAAAAATGGAACAGGAACAGGGGATTGACGAAAGAAACCTGCTTTATCGATTGCTTTTCGAAATGCGCAGAGACATCAATGACTTGAAAAAGGTTGTGGGTGAGCTGGCTGATAATGGGCAGTTAAGCGGCAGCTTTCATGAAGAAAACCCCCAATTGATCAAAAGTTTGTACAAAGAGCCTGAGAACGACCCACCCGTTTTAAAAAACCACAAATCATCAGATTCTGAGAGTCATGAGGGCGGGGACCACCACCAAATAATCGATACATATGAAGAAGATACCACGGATTACATTGAAGAAAGCCTGAGCATCCAGAAAAAAGAAAAAGATTTAATCATACGGGCCCTACAAAAACACAACGGCCGCAGGAAGAAAGCAGCAGAGGAACTAGGCATCAGCGAAAGGACGCTTTACCGTAAAATTAAAGAATATGACATTGTTGCATAAGGTACAGTCAGGCACCGTATTTGTTTATAAATTAATTAATTTTGTACTTCAAAACAACAACTTACCTTACTGATTTACACAAGCTCTAAAAAAATGAGAAACATTTTTTATATGGTCTTACTGGCGACATTTGCCATTGGGTGGAACGCATGTGGTGTGTATTCTTTTACAGGCGCATCCATACCTCCCCAGGCCGAAACTTTTTCGGTAGACTATTTCCCCAATAATGCTCCCGAAGGCCAGCCCACTTTAAGCCAGGTATTCACAGATGCCCTCAAAGACAAGTTTTCCAACCAGACCAATCTGCGTTTAACCAATGGAGAAATGGGCGACCTACACTTTGAAGGCAGCATCACCAGGTATGATGTTCAGCCTCAGGCAATTGGTGCCGACGACAGGGCGGCACAAAACAGGCTTACAATTACTGTTAGTGTAACTTTCATCAATGAGTATGAACCCGAAAACGACTTTGACCAATCGTTCTCCCGTTATTACGACTATGATAGCCGAAGAAGCCTTGCCGAAGTTGAAAATGAAGCCATGGACATTATCACCGAAGCACTGGTTGAAGACATTTTTAACAGTGCGGTTGTAAACTGGTAAAACAATATGCAAAATCAGGAAAAATTTCTTGAACTCCTAAAAAGCCCATATAACCTGGACGAACAATCGCTGCAATGGCTGGAAAGCTATTCAGCACTATTTCCCTATTGTCAAAGTTTGCAGATTCTACTGGCCAAAAACCTCCAAAACTATGATAAGCTGGCTTTTGAAGCCCAGGTAAATAAAGCTTCTGCTCATGCTGTTGACCGGCGAAAGTTTCAAAGATATATTTCCGACCGTGATAACCCTATGGCCCGTGAAATTGCTCACAGCACTACACCAAAAACACAACTGTCTGCTACCAGGGACAAGGATGAAAACACGGTTGCAGCCGAGGATATTGCAAAAAAGATTATTCAAAAACAAACCCGTAACCAGGAGCAAAAGCAACAAAATGAGTCTTTTACTCCCTCCACACCCCTGGCCAGCACACGAACAACTTCTGCTGTCAATACAGAAGAGGCTCCAACTCCTGAAAGAGAGAAACAGGCCAGACAGGCAGAACCACAATTCACAAACCACGATATCAAAAACCAGGAAGGAGAAACCACTAACCCTACTGACAACCAACCTTCTGAACAGGACCCAACTCCCCTGCCAGGCATCCCTGCCCAAACCCAGCAGCCTGCCGGGGATAAACCTGGGGAAAAAACACCTGAAACCTTGCTGGCTTTGGTAAAAAGGCGTATAAGTGATATCAAAAATCGGGTAAGTCCGCCCAGCCAGGATGAACCCAATTCTCCACAGCCTGTAGAGAAGAGAACTGCTGATAAAAAGTCTACCACCCCTGAAAGTGACACCAGTCCTGCAGATGACAAAAAACCCGAAAAGCCTGGGTCCAATATTGGAAATATATCAAAGGAGCAAGGCTTTCAAAAAACAAAAAGCTCACTAAAAGAAGATTTTGCTACAAAAGAAACCTCAGGTAAACCCACAAAATCAAGAAGCAACAAAGAAAAAAACGATTTTCATCCTTATGAGAAAAACTCTCAAAAACCAGATATCAACGAGCTGATCGACAAGTTTTTAAAAGAAAAACCACGCATCGAAGTAAAAAAAGAACTGCCCGAGGAGCAGGAGGACCTTTCAGAGGAAAGCACCACCGAAGCCCCGGATTTGGCAACCGAAACACTTGCCAATGTATACCTCAAACAAGGCAAAATGGAGAAAGCTTTAGAAATCTTTGAAAGATTATGCTTGAAATTCCCGGAAAAAAGCAGTTACTTTGCAAAAAAAATACTCGATATTAAAAACGGAAACAATTATTAAAAATAAAGAATAATGGGCGCATATGTATTAGTTTCAGTCTTAGTACTGATAACCTGTGTTTTGCTAACACTTATTGTTTTGGTTCAAAATTCAAAGGGAGGCGGTCTTGCTTCCAATTTTGCATCCAGCAATCAGGTAATGGGTGTTAGAAAAACCACAGATTTTTTAGAAAAAGCAACATGGACATTGGCTATCATATTACTGGTACTTACCTTGACCTCCACTTTTGTAATACCCAGGGGGCAGGTGGTTGAAACCCGTCAGAGTGAAATCATAGACAACGTACCTATGACATCTCCTGATTTTTCAACCCCACCGGCTGAGGGAGCAGCACAACCGGCAACCGAGCCAGAAGGAGTACCTGAAGATGGCGAAGAGCTTGAAGAACTTATCCTGGATTAAACAAACAGGAAAGCCACAAAAAAGTGTCAGATTGTCATACAGTCTGACACTTTTTTTTTATGCCTGCTCCAAAACAAGTAAAATTGTCCCAAAAACACACCCAAATTGCTTTTGGCACAAAAAATGACCATTGGCCAATCGATCACATGAGACAAACCATCTCAAACTATAAACTGAAATCATTTTTATTGTTTAACTATTAAATGTTTAAAACATGGCAAACATAAACATCAAGCCTTTAGCAGACAGAGTGTTGATTGAACCAGCCCCTGCAGAAGAAAAAACATCCGGTGGAATTATCATCCCGGACACCGCGAAAGAAAAACCTATGAAAGGTACAGTAATAGCAGCGGGAGAAGGAAAGAAAGATGAACCTATGACCGTTAAAGTTGGCCAACAGGTACTTTATGGCAAGTATGCCGGAACAGAAATTACCGTTGACGGCTCTGACTACCTGATTATGCGTGAATCGGATATTTACGCAATCGTAGGCTAATCTCAGATGTTTAAAATTTTATTCAAGGAAAAATAAGAAACTAAAAAAACAATTAAATCATGGCAAAAGATATCATTTTTAATCTTGAAGCAAGAAATGCACTGAAAGTTGGAGTAGATAAGCTTTCTGATGCAGTTAAAGTAACCCTCGGCCCCAAAGGGCGTAATGTAATTATTGACAGAAAATTTGGCGCTCCCACTATTACCAAAGATGGTGTGACAGTAGCCAAAGAAATTGAACTTGAAGACGCCATCGAAAACATGGGCGCCCAAATGGTCAAAGAGGTTGCCAGCAAAACTGCCGATGTTGCAGGAGACGGCACCACCACAGCCACTGTTTTGGCCCAGGCTATTATCAACAGCGGACTAAAAAACGTTACCGCAGGAGCCAATCCGATGGATCTCAAGAGAGGCATTGAAAAAGCTACCGCCATCATCGTTGAGAACCTGAAAAAACAATCCAAAGAAGTAGGCGACAGCAGCGACAAAGTGGAGCAGGTAGCCACCATTTCTGCCAACAATGACAAAAACATTGGCAAACTCATTGCTGAAGCAATGGAAAAGGTTAAAAAAGAAGGCGTAATTACCATTGAAGAGGCCAAAGGTACCGAAACCGAAGTAAAAGTGGTTGAAGGTATGCAGTTTGACCGCGGATATATTTCTCCCTACTTCGTTACCGACAGTGAAAAAATGGAAACTGTTTTTGAAGATCCTTACATCCTGATCCACGACAAAAAAGTCAGCACCATGAAGGACCTTCTCCCTGTTTTGGAAAAAGCAGCCCAAAGCGGAAAACCTCTTTTGATTATTTCAGAAGATGTGGATGGTGAAGCATTGGCTACCCTGGTAGTGAACAAGCTTCGCGGTTCTCTGAAAATTGCAGCGGTTAAAGCCCCTGGTTTTGGCGATCGCAGAAAAGCCATGCTGGAAGACATTGCCATCCTTACCGGCGGTACCGTTATCAGCGAAGAGCAAGGATATAAACTTGAGCAGGCTGACCTTTCACACCTGGGCAGGGCTGAAAAAATCACCATCGACAAAGACAACACTACCATCGTAAGCGGTAAAGGTGACAGCGAAGTTATCAAAGCCCGTGTAAATCAGATCAAATCGCAGATTGAAAACACCACCAGCGATTATGACAAAGAAAAATTGCAGGAACGCCTTGCTAAACTTGCTGGTGGAGTAGCTGTTCTTTACGTAGGAGCTGCCAGTGAAGTCGAAATGAAAGAGAAAAAAGACCGTTTCGATGATGCATTGCATGCCACACGTGCTGCCGTAGAAGAAGGTATTGTGCCTGGTGGTGGAATTGCTTACCTGAGAACCCTTGAGGCACTCAAAGACTTTGCCGGTGAAAACGCCGATGAAGACACAGGTGTAGCTATCGTTCGCAGGGCACTGGAAGAACCACTTCGCATGATTGTTGAAAACGCTGGTATCGAAGGTTCTATCGTTATTCAAAAAGTAAAAGAAGGAACCGAAGACTTTGGATTCAATGCCCGGACCGAAAAGTACGAAAACCTCTACCAAAGTGGTGTAATTGATCCCACCAAAGTAACCCGCGTAGCCATCGAAAATGCAGCCTCCATTGCCGGAATGTTGCTTACCACCGAGTGTGTACTTGCCGAAATCAAAGATGAAAAAGGCGAAGCAGCAGCACCCCCAATGAACCCCGGAATGGGCGGAATGGGTGGCATGATGTAACATCAGACTTAGTAACTAGATACATTGCAGCTAAAAAATATTGCTGCACATTAAAACCTTTGGGGTATTCACCTCAAAGGTTTTTTTGTGTAGGTTATCTAAACAATCATCTACTTTATAGTCTATCTAACAAAATATTTCATTTCTTTGCAGTATAATCAAAAAGTTTGCTCCGCTCCTTCGCATGTTAATGCCCTTTGAGAATACCAAACGGTATCTGCAGGGGCCGGTATAATCTATCTGCCTGGCAAGTATTGTCTGGTTTGGGGTTGTTTTGCTTGTTTCTATCCTTTTTCTGAAAAAGACAAAATCGAAATTCACTAGTGTATAACTTAATTTATCAATAATTTATGAAAAAACTTCTCATTACCGCACTTACAGGTTTCCTGCTATCCGCAGGCATTAATGCCCAGGAAGCTGTGGTTTCAGGCGGAGGATATCATTCTGGGCAATCCAGGTCTATTAGCTGGACACTGGGAGAAATTGCCATTGAAACACTTACCTCCCCTGAGAAAACACTTACTCAGGGTTTTCAGCAACCCAACTTGTCTGTTGTGTGGGTGGATGACCCCCAAAACATCGACATCCTGGTTTCTGCCTATCCCAATCCAACAACTGACATTCTTTATATTCACGTAAAAAAAGAGGTTCCTGAAAATGCCACTTTCACCCTCTATGATATGAAAGGCAACCTGCTTACCAGCAACAACCTTACGGACTCAAGGCATAAACTGTCATTCACCTCCTATAAACCTGGGGTGTATTTTGTTAGATTATCGTTTGACAGTCAATATGTAAAAACTTTTAAAATTCTAAAACAATAATACACAACTACCAAAACCCGAACTTA
This sequence comes from Bacteroidales bacterium, assembly GCA_007131245.1. Taxonomy (GTDB): domain Bacteria; phylum Bacteroidota; class Bacteroidia; order Bacteroidales; family UBA7960; genus SKVR01. Next base: position 49,477 of record SLQX01000029.1, on the reverse strand, counting down.
TGAAAACTATTAAACTTACTATTTTGTGGATTTTATCTTTCCTGATTATGAGCAGTTCAGTTGCTCAACCCCCCCTTAGCTTTAATTACCAGGCTGTTGTTCGTGATGATGCGGGTATGGTTATCGCCTCCGAAGTTGTATCAATCGAAGTAAGCATTGTTATGGGCTATATGGATGGAGATGCTGTATTTTCTGAAACTCATCAAACCCAAACCAATGAATTTGGCCTTGTCAACTTGCAGATTGGCTCTGTAAACACACTTGAAAACATTGACTGGGGCAGTGATGATTTCTTTATTAAAGTATCGCTGGATGGCGAAGTAATGGGGGTTACTCAACTTTTGAGTGTACCTTACGCTTTTCACAGTCACACATCTGCCGATACCTTCAGTGGCAACTATGAAGATTTGTTTAACATCCCAGACCTGGAAGGGTTTGTGGAGTTGTCTGACCCCGAATCGGGAGACATAGTATATTTTTCTGAAGATGGATGGGCGTCTATCCCTGCTGGTTCACAAGGACAGGTGCTGGCGATGGAAGGTGGCAAGCCACAATGGGTGGATGCGGTTTTCGAAATTGTTCCTGGAACCGTAACAGACGTGGATGGTAATGAGTATGAAACGGTTTTGATTGGCGATCAACTATGGATGGCAGAAAACCTGCGCACCACCAAGTACCGTGATGGTTCAGAAATAGCTTTCGGTCTTTCTGATACTGAATGGGCAGAGACAGAAGAAGGTGCTTATGCTGTATATCCGCACGAACTGGTTGAAGGCATCAGCTCCGAAACAGAAATGATTGACATGTACGGAAAACTATACAATTACTGGACCATAGAGGATGAAAGAGGCCTTTGCCCTGAAGGTTGGCGCGTACCCACAGCCGACGATTATGATGCCCTGGACGCCTATATTACTTTCTGGGGAGGTGGCAAAGAGGTGGATTTGGAGAGCAAAGACGGCTCGGTAGCCGGAAACTATATAAAATCATGCCGCCAGGCAAACTCACCCCTGGGTGGTGACTGCAACACCAATGAACACCCACGGTGGGACGCTGACATCACCCACTATGGCACTGATGAGTTTGATTTTAACGGTATTCCCGCTGGTTATCGTGATGAGTTCGGAAACTATTCCGGCATTGGCACGCATGCTTACTGGTGGACATCCACCGAAATGAGCTTTGCCATGGGTCGCTGGCGCCGGTTGATAAACAGCGGTGGATGGGTATACTCTGGTTTTGAATATAAAGAAGAGGGATACTCCATCCGTTGCATAAAAGAAGAGTAATTTGAAATACCTTTTTTCGGGTTCTCACCAAACAAGGCACTTTTATTTCCTTGTAACATATAGCAAAAAACGGAGGCTTTATACCCTCCGTTTTTTTTGCCCTCTAAATCTTCTCCGAACGGAAATTTATTCCAAATACCCCTTGTTTTAATCTACGTTTTTCAATATTTAATAGTATATTTGTGGTACTCGCAGCCCGTTCTTTTAGCAAAAGTCGTGCAACACCACAGCATTGATTTTGTTAACAGAGGGTTCAGCAAGCTGCCGCCTTTTTTTGTAAAACAATAAATCCCCGTTAACAATTACGAACACAAATACAGGGATTTATGGAACACAAAAATCATTTCATTATTTATTTAGGGAGAAAAAATGCTCACTGGCTTTGGTTTCTTTTTACCTTATGTCTGTCTGTATATCCTCCGATTTTCTTTTCAGCAGTTTATGGGCAGGGAGGGCCTGGGGGAGTTGGAAATATCAATGGTCAAAACGACCAACCTTTGCTCAATGCCTGGTACAATGCTGCGAATGTAAACCAATCGGGTCAGCAAGTGCTGCAGCTTAACGACCTGTCAGGCAATGCCCACCATGCTATCCCACCCAATCCATCGTTTAAACCGGAGATCGTAAGCAGCGCGTTGTTTGATCAACCCGTCATCCGTTTTGAGGAAAACCACCTGCTTGAAATCCCGGCAATGCCATTTAACCCGGCTGGATTTACTTTTATGGGAGTACATCAGAGTAACCATCCTGAAAACGAAAAAGGAACCTTGCTTCAGGCTTTGGTATGGGCCGGCGACTGGCCCTACAGAAAAAAGATAAACTTAAGGGGCCAGACCGGTGCCGGAACCAACTACCAGGTGAAACTTACTGTTGGACAAAACGAGCATGCAGCCAACGCCCATTTTCATGTTAATGGGCATTCTGTAAATTTTCCCCATGACATCAGGTTTACAGCTGATGATGGTGAGACATTTATTCCATACTGGGTGGAAGAGGTCAATGGAACCCACTCGGAACAAACAGCCACATTTTGGGTGAATGTACCTGCCAACCTGGACACAAACCAAAGCATCTACATATATTATGGCAATGACAATGCCGGGACAGCAAGTAACCCCTTTGACACTTTCCTGTTTTATGATGACTTCAACCGACCTGATGTGTCGGATATTACAGAGGAAAATGCCTACCGGCAAACCAATCTGGGAACCTGGTCTATTATCAACAACCAACTTAGGAATGTTGGAGCCAATGGTGACCCCAATAAGCTGATCCTTGACCAACTGGGACAAATAGACCACCCGGTGGTGATGAAAACCCGCATAAAAATAGAAGCCCTTGGCAGCAATGATTTCTCCCGCATAGGGCTCTCAGCCTGTATGGAAAGTAATGGGGAGGGCTACAACGTTCTTTTCAGAAACCACAATGGCCGTTTCAGTTTTTTAAATGATTTGCGTTCCTGGGGCAGCCAGCTTAATGAAAACTGGAACCTGGAACAATGGTATTATTTTGAGTTTTTGGTAACAGACCCGGCATCCCGGGAAGGAAAGGCAAGGTTTTGGGAGATTGCAGCAAATACCCCCGACTGGCTTGAAATGAATTTTGGAAACGGGGCTGCCCGTGACTGGGGTTATATTGGTTTTGCAGGATCCAGGGCTAGCGATATTACCTGGTTTGATGATATCATGGTGCGAAAATACAATGATCCTGAACCCGGCTTTTTATCCAATGAGCCAGAGGAAACCATTGCATCAGCGGTGGACAATAAAATTTTTTATCAGTTTTCAGGCACCCATTTGCAGCTTTCAATGCTCATTGAAGGAAACACAGAGCAGGTGAATGCCAATGGTAAAAGTGGTTTTTTCATCAACGGGTTGTTTGCATCCCCACAGGGAGCAACACTTTTTGTTGATGGCAATATGGCAGGAGAAACAGCTTATTCGTACCCTGGCATGGAAGGAGCAGCTCAGTTGAACACCGGGCTCAACGGCCAGGGTGGCTCTATGGGTCTCAAAGGAGATATGGCGGAGATGATATTTTTCAATAAAACAATTAATGAAGCACAACGCATCATACTGGAAAACTACCTGGCCACAAAATACAACCTTGATCTGGAAGAAAACAAAATTTACAGTCACTCTACCCACACCCGGGATCTTACAGGCATAGGAGTTACCGATGCAGACAACCGGCACACCCGCACAAGCGGCTGTGGAGGGGGATTGTATATGGCACAGGCCAACAACTCATTTGAAGGGCTTACAAACGCTTTTTTGATGGCTGCCCACAATGGAGCAACTCATGGTACCACATCGGAAGGTATTGACCCGGATGCAGGTGTTTCCCAGCGGTGGCAAAGAACCTGGTATCTTCAGAAAACTGAGCATGTTTCATTTGATATTTCCCTGGGGTTTCATTTTGGTGAAGCAGCACAAACCCTGGAAAGTGATAAAATTTATGTAGTACTGTTCAGAGAGGATGAAACCAACCTGTTTACGCCCATTCCCGGGACAATGGCAACCGGCGATGAGGACATGGTTTGGCTGGATATAAGTGAGGAAAACCTCCAAAATGGATACTACACCATTGCCCCTTTGGAAAACACCGTTTGGTATGCTTATCCAGATGGCATATACGACAATTCGGGTTACTGGGACCAGCCCGGTAGCTGGACAGTTTCTCCTGACGGTGATTATGACAACCCTGAAGCACTTACTCCTGACACAAGCCCCACATCACACCATGACCTTGTGGTTATTCCCCAGGGTAAAAGGGTAACTGTAAGAGAGAACAACTACCAGAATCCCGTTCTGGACGTAAGGGAGGGAGTTCTGGACTTCCTCGACACCCAGGGGCATGAGTTTTCTTCTATTCTGGGGAAAGGAACCATCCGGTTAAAAGCAGACAATTTCCCAGGGGGAAATGCATCGGAATTTGTTGCTGAAAATGGGGGAACAGTAGCTTATTATGGAACCGATGATATCACCTTAACCAACGACCGTTTATTCAACAACATGCTGGTAGACATGTCATCAACCGCTCAAACGGTCGTTCTTCTTGCAGATTATACACTCAACGGAACACTTACCATAAAACGGGGTGAACTTAAACTCAACAACGACATACATCCCAATCCGGTTGCTGATATACGGAAGACCCTTATCATCAAAAAAGACTGGCTTATTGAAACCGATGGATCTTTTACCATTGGTAAAGCCAATACCAATAACGAAGCTTTACAATTGGGTAATGGTGGCGGACCTTATCTCCTTGCCGGAAACAATGGTATTGGCACGGAAAGCAGGCTTCCCTCCCCCAACAACTATCACCTGATTTATCATCAAATCGAAGTTTGGGGTAACTTCACCAACCGGGGGTCTGCGCTATTTACCAACCAACCCCAACCCATTTACAACCAGCTAAACGGCTACGCGGGGACTACCAATGAAAGTACAGGATCGGCGGTGGTCAGTTTCAAAGGGACAGCTGACAATTTAATAGATCTTTATGGAACAACCGACTTTTATCATCTTATCATAGACAAGGGTTCCAACCCTGACCCCATGCTCACAATACGCAGCCAGGATGAGGCTCACTTTCGGCTCTTTGGCAATAACATTCTCAACGGAACAGGATCAGGGGCCAATCCTGAGCTTAGAAAAGCCCTCTGGATAAAAAATGGAACACTTCATCTGCAGAACAACGTGCATATCCCCACCCTCACCGAAGGAAGGATTGGAGGTAGCAACCCCAACGCTGACTTTTATATTCCGGCCAATGCAGGCCTGTGGGTAGACGGTGCTATAGTTTACGGCACAGCTGATAATGAATCGGAGACTGAAGTTGGCGGTCTAACAGGAGTAATGGTTGATGACTATGGCCTTAACTCAAGCTTTCAGGGCAATATCCAGTCCACATCTTTTTATGGCAACTTCCTTATCACAGATGGGATATACAGCACACGGCGCAGTGGTGGCCTGATTGTATGGGCAGAGGGAGACCCTTACGTTAAAATTGAAGGGGGAACCCTCGATGCTGCACAGTTTAGAAGCGCCGGAAACACCGATGATAATAACCGTATCACCTTCCACCAAACCGGCGGCCTTGTCAATATAAGGGGAAACATAAACGGGACAGCAATGCAGGGGACCAAAGGATCGTTCAGCATTTTGGGTGAGCACAATGTATTTATCATGGAAGGTGGAGAACTTCGGATTTGGGATGGTATTGGCTCAGGGGGTGTACTTGAAATCGACGTGAGCCAGGCAAATATTGGGGTCACAGGGGGAACCGTGCATTTAATCATGGACAAAGATCTGGGGCAGGGCTTTCGCGACAATTTCTTCGTTAACACTGTGGCACCCGTTCATAATCTAAAACTATCCACAATAGGAGCTGCCCAGCCGGAAAACATTCAACCCATTCACCTTTACAACAACCTTATCGTGCGCAATAACATTCTCATCGGAGATGACATCCAGTTTTATGCCGCAAGAAACCTCAGCGATGGTCCTTTTTACGACCTGGAGGTGCAGGGGGATTTTGCCCTGGGGGAAAGCAACAGTTCCAATGCAGGATACCATCCCACCAGTAATGATGGATCCATAGGCAACAAAACCATTTTCTCAGGCGTTTCAAATAGCCAAATCCGTATTGCCAACACAGATATCAGCAGCCAGGTAACCTTCCACACCTTGATAATCAATAAACTCGGACAGGATACACTGCAAGTTATCAGTGAAGGGAGAGAGCCTGCCGATATCCACAACCATGACAACCAATATAGCATCCTAGCCATCAATCAGGGTATGAAATTGTTAAACGGGCTGCTTGATTACAATGGATTTATGATTCAATTAGACGCTGATGTGGAACTAATTAACAACAACGCCATTGGCCTGCTGGAAGATGAAACAGGGTATATTGCCTTTGACTTTCCCACTCTGGAAGTTACCCTCACCCAACAAAAAGAGGCTGTGTTCGGAAGGATGTTTGTGGCGGATAACCTAACATTTACCGGGGGAAATCATTTCCGAACAGGTGACCTTTACCTGAGAAGCGGAGTTATAGATATAAGTAAGGCCGGATTGATCATCGAAGGAAAGCTGGTCAATGAAAAAGAAACTTCCATTGATTTCGGGCCTGGAAAAATGGTGCTCACAGCAGGAAATCACTCAGACAATGGGTTGACCCGGCGGGTTTTTCAAAACGACCCTTATCTTTTCCCCCTGGGAGTAAACACCCAAACGGGTGATGGCCACAAGTATACACCTGCTATCATTGATGTTTCTGAAACAAAGGGGCAAAATGGCTGGGTGAAGGTCAACAATGTGGACCAAGAGCTGGCAACCCTCATGGAAGGAACGGAAGAAGAACATGCTTTACAGTATTACTGGAGAGTTAGACACCAGGGGTTTGATTCGGAAGACATGCCAATGGTAAAAAAAACTTTCCGGTTTTTTGATATCCCCGGGACCTACCTACCTGATCCGACCACTCACGATTACACTGAAGGAAAAGTGGTCAATTATATAAGACACCAAAACCTGGGTGGATTAGATTGGAACGCAGCCAACCAGGACCTCACACTGAACTTTATTTATCAAAACACCGGTGACACCGATGTTCCTGCACACCTGGAGGAAGGCGCATTTACCGCGGCACACCCCAACAGGTTTGATGGCCATATCGAAGTGTTTTTCTCAAGACTGAGAGGTAGCGAAACCGATCAAAGTCTTTGGGGTGAAACATCATCATGGACCACTTTAAGCCAATTACAGGAGCAACATCCCGAAACAACCATTATGAACAATCCCGGTTTATGGCACCATTCAGACAACCCTGAAGCCACAGATTTGCCCGGCAAGGGAGACATCGTGATTATTGGATACAGCACCTGGGATGACCAGCAATTTCCAGGTCATCCCCACAACATTCGTATTGATGAAGACTTTCAGGCCCATTGTGCCGAACTCCAATTCAACCCCATGCTCAACCAGGAAGGGGAGTCCCAGCCAATTACCGAATCCACAACATGGGGAAATGGATTTTTCTACAGGCCAACATTTACCATAACTGATAATGCTTCACTTAATACCAGTATCATTACCGGAGAAGGGACCCTGAGAAACAGGGGCATCGATCCACTCTACACCTCCATGGATATGGGCGGTTTTGTAAAAATGCCTCTATCTTTCATTATGTACGAGATAATGGAGGATGTAACCATAGAAAATACTCCTGAGGTCATTCCTAACCTCAGCATCATTCCTGACGGCTGGGGTAGCAACAATCACAGTATAACATTCCCTGCCGACATAACGGTAAATTACAACCTGGAAATCCTGGGAGGTGCATACCTTAGAATGCATCCGGGAGAGGTTGGGAATATACATATTAAGGGGGACCTTCGGCTTATGAAGGCACAAGATAACAGTGGCACACAACTTCTTTTTGAAAACTCAGGCTCCCCACGTACTTTAACAGTGGAGGGAAACCTGGTAACCGAGGGCGAACAGGTTGGAATCTATGTAGATAGTCCTGCTGACAATGGCACTCAACATGTTTTGAACCTCTACGGAAACTACATCCAGGATGCCACAGGTGCCTTTGACGAAGGAGAAGAGATCCTAAGACTGTTCACCCAACCCGGAGAGGGAAGAGTATCCCTGCACCTCAGGGGCGACAGCCATTCGTTTTTCGACGGAAGTAATACAACCACCCCGATAAGCCTGTACAGACTAGAAGTAGACAAAGCACCGGGGAGCATGGCCCGGATGCAAATTCCATTTACCCTTGGAGGGAGCAAGGATGGAAATGATAAAGCCCTTGTATTGAAAAACGGAAGGCTCGTCCTTGATCATGAAAATATACAGATTCACCTGACCACCGGGGGTGGGGACTTCCCCATACCCCCATCGGCAGCCCTCATTGTTTCAAAAGGCACCATCCTTGCATCGGGAAACAACACAGGAATTTTTCTGAATGGCCTTTTAAGACTGGAAAATAACGGAGAAGCCCGCTTTTTTAGTGGCAATGACGACACCTACATCCATTACTCAGCTTCAGGAAATGCCAGGCTGGAAATAGCTGATAATGCAAAGCTATGGGTGGGCTCACAAATTAGAGGGGACATCACCGGCAGCCAGACTACCGGAATTCTGAAGTATCACCAATCGGGGGGAGAAGTAATCGTTGGCCGGAACCATGTACCTGCGAACAGCAGGGGCGTTTTTGAAGTTTTCAACCCGGGAAGTGAGTTCATTATGGATTCAGGAAACTTATACATAGCCCGCAACCAGCAGGGTAACGACAGGGAAGCGTTGTACCTTAATCCCGGCACAGTCTCCATGGGGCTAAATGCGTTTATTCACGCCGGTCACAATGAATATTCACCTTCCGGTCAGCTCATTGAATTCAACAGCCATGTTGCCTTCGCGAATCTTCGTACAGCAGGCGAAGGTATTACTTTGCAAGCCTCTAACAACCCTTTTGTGGTAGAAAATGAAATGTATGTTTCGCCCGGCACAACAGTTGACTTAAATCAGCTCCAACTAACGATCATGGGGGATTTTTATAACCTGGGAAACAACCCGGACATCAATGCGAAACTGACCCTGTTCGCCGGAATGGACCAGCAGCTGAACGGAGAAACCCATTTCGAACACCTGGTGATCAACCCGTCAATTCAACTTACGCTGTATGATGATATTCATATAAGCGGAGATTTTGCTCTACAGACAGGGGCACTGCATAACCAAAGCCAAAGCATTTATGTGCAAGGGAATGTTATCAATAATACAACTATACAGGGAAGCGCTACACATGGCGGCATGGTGCTTAACGGAGGTACGCTACAGCAAATATCAGGAAATGGTTCCTACGGCAGGCTTATGATCAACAACGCCGGGGGCGTCAGACTATACAATGACATACAGGTGAATGGCAACCTGGCTATTCAATCAGGGCTGCTGGATATTCAAAATCATCGACTGAGCCTGGGCCAGGAAAGTCAGTTGGAAGGGGAGTCTTTTTCTTCAACAAAAATGGTTTCAACTTCCGGCGGTATTGAAGCCTTTGGACTACAAAAACACCTGGAAGGTGGTTCCGAAAATTATACTTTCAGATTCCCTGTTGGTTCGGGTGGAAAGTATACACCCGTAGATATAGAATACACCCATGAGGGCAGCAATGGGCATATATCCTTTGCTCCAATAAATGAACAACACATCACCACATTGGATTATAACGAAAACAGAGTGCTTCAGTACCATTGGGCTGCTGAAAGCCATAACCTGGTGTACTTTGAGGGAGACATTTTCTTCTACTTTGATCCTGCAGATTTGGAAACAGGGAATCCTGAACAGTATATTCCAGCCAGACTTACTGATGAAAGCTGGACTAAACTGGGAGAGGAAGACTTTGAACAGGACCAAAGCAGATTCAGATTTATTCATCCAACCACCCAGGATGTATCAGGATATTACACAGCAGGTTATGAAGAAGACATCCCTGACAATGTACCCACATACAGAACCAACAACAGTGGGGCCTGGACAAATAAAGATATCTGGGAAAAGGCCTCTGAGGACTTGCCTGATGTCCCCGAATCAGGCCCGTTTGGACACATAGTAGAGATCATGGAAAGCCATGAAGTAACCATTGAAAACAATCGCAGAAGATCTTTCATAACCCGGATAATGGGCTCTTTACACATTGGAGCAACCGAACAACACAACCTGGGCCTGGTGGAAGGTAATGGGACCATTACCCTGGACAGAGGACTTTTGCCTGCAGGAAAATTCAATACCTTTTTCAATACACCTGGCAGCACCATTAAATACGGGGGTGCGCAAAATTATCAAATCACAAACCGCTACACAACCTTGCAAAACCTGGTTATAAGGGGCAGTGAAGAAAAGAAGCTCCCGGATGAATCTGTAACGATTAAAGGAAACCTTACCATCGAAGGAACTGCCTTGCTTCGCAACTATGATGAATTGTATATTCACGGTGATCTGGGAAAAGCGCAGGACGCCACCTTCTACACCGGCAAAGCATTACTTTTTTCGGGTACTACGCCCCAAACACTAACAGGGAACTTTACAGACGCAAGTATAATGAACAATGTTGTTTTCAACAATCACAGCGGGCAAATCAACTTTTTGGATGGGCATAAAAAGATAGGAAGCACAATAGGTCTTTTAAACGGAACACGCCTTATTACCTCCATGGATGCCAGACTGAAGTTAGCTGCCAACAGTACCTTTATGAATTTAGATGACCAAAGTTATGTGGATGGGCCTATGAGTCGCATTGTGATTCATAATGAATCGTCATCCCTTTTTCCTGTGGGAAAAAATAAAATTACCAGATACTTTTACCTCATAAATCCCCAACACAGCCAGGGTTATAAAGAGTACACCGTGGAGTATTTCAATGCTGATCCCACAGCTGAATTTGGAGACGAATTTCAGTACCCACCCCTTTACAGCCTCAGTGAGTGGGAATACTGGACATTACATGTTCCCCCGGGTGCTCAACAGACCCGCATCATGCTAACTTACGGTAACAATACAAACATTGATGATGAAGCGGCAGGTTTTGAAGAGAACATTGCCATTGCGCACCTGGAAGACATCTGGAGGCCTGTGGGTACTGAACCCTACCAGTACAAAGTAGACACACAAAATAAAACAGTTGCCAGTACTTCCAGTGTCAATCTTACATCCAAAAACCCGGAAAAGCTCTTTACTTTTGGCTCCAAAAGCCCCCAGATGCCTTTGCCTGTGAAGCTTCTGTTTTTCCATGCAACTGCCGAAGAAAACGACATAAAACTGGAGTGGGCAACAGCAAGCGAAACCAATAACGACTTTTTCACCATAGAGCGTAGCAGAAACGGAACCCTATTTGAAAAGGTCATTGATTTGCCCAGCCAGACCATAAGCGGTCACAGCCATGAAACCCTTCATTACACATCACGGGATAACAAGCCATTGGAAGGAGTTTCCTATTATCGGTTGAAGCAAACCGACTTTGACGGGAGCACCACTTACAGCGACTTGGTAGGAATCTCTTTCCAAAAGCGCACAGAAGTTCGTTTTACCCTTTACCCTAACCCCAACCCCGGCAACCATTTTAACATCCTGCTCTCAGGGTTAAAACCACAGGAAAATACAACATTAAGAATCACCGACCTGTATGGCCGAACATTTTACGGTAGTCTTAAAACAGCAGATGAAGCAGGAACCATTCAATCGACCATGAATACCGGAGGCAAGCTTAAACCCGGGGTTTACTTGATAACCGTTTCGGGACAGTCGGGTATTTTTACGGCCAGATTGGTGATAAAGTAAGATGAGCGGGGCGCCCATTTAAAGGCCCGCTCATTTTTGTTTTCGTCGCTGTTGAGCAAAGCAAGTTGCTTTTGATGAATCAACCTCGGCTAGCGGATGACTGCCTTCAGCTCCTTTTGGAGTGTGCGGCTTATTTTATCCATCACTTTGTCAATCTCCTTGTCAGTGAGTGTTTTTTTATTGCTTTGTAGCATAAAACTGACTGCATAGGATTTTTTGTCGTCACCGATTTTTCTATCCTGGTATACATCAAACAAACGAACACTCTTCAACAACTTCCTTTCCACATCAAACGCCAGGCTCTCTATCTGGCTGAAGCGCACATTTTTTTCCACCAGCAAAGCCAGGTCTCTTCTGACTTCGGGAAACCTGACAATTTCGATATAAGCGATGGGTTTTTGATTGGTAAGCTGGATGACCAGCTCCCAGTTAACAGACGCAAAAAACACCTCCTGCTTTAAATCAAATTCTTTCATAAAGTCGGGATGAACTTCCCCAAGTTCAAATAGCATGGTATTGTCCAGGCTGTATCTCAAACCGGCGGAGAGGAAACCATCATCGCTCAGCTCCTTAACCTGGCAGTCAGCCAGTTGTATGTTTAATCGTTTGAGCAGGTGAACTATTTCGGATTTCAAATCGAAAAGGGTTGTACCCTGCAGGGGTGCATACCAGCTTTCAGGCCTGAGGTTACCCGTCATGAAAACGGCGAGCATTTGCTGCTCCCTATAGCCAGGCAGCTTGTCCTTTCCACCCTCTTCTTTGGTCGCCTCTTTGAAATAAACATTGCCAAACTCATATATTTTGAGGTCATGGATTTTCCGATTTTGGTTCCAGGCAATGGTTTCCAAACCCCCAAAGAAAAGTGTCTGTCGCATAACATTCAAATCCTGGCTCAGCGGGTTAAGGATATGTACCAACGAACCGGCATCAAACATTTTCCGATCAAAATAGGAGGCTTTGGTAAGCGAGTTATTCATTGTTTCTGCAAACCCGCGGGCACTGAGCAAGTCAGAAGCCAGGTTCTGGATACGTTCTTTGTCGGGTTTAGGGCTTTCCACAATGGAGGAGTGCAACCTGTCGGGCAGCTCCACCTGGTTGTATCCATAGATACGCAAGATCTCTTCTACTATATCAGCCTGGCGTGTCACATCAACCCGGTAGGGAGGAACTACCAGCAAAAGCCCCTCGTCAGACTCCTTTAACACTTTTATCTCCAGCGACTCCAGAATCCTTTTTATCACAGACCGCTCAATGACTTTGCCAATGAGCCTATCAGCCGATTCATATTTAAAGTCGATTTGGTTGGGTTTTACAGGTTGTGGATAAGCATCCATCACTTCGGAGGTTATCCGGCCACCAGCTATTTCTTTGATCAAAAGAGCTGCCCGCTTCAGCGCATAAATAGTCATCTCGGGATCAGCGCCCCTTTCAAAGCGAAAAGAAGCATCCGTATTGATGGCATGATGCTTTGACGTTTTCCTGATGGTTGTGGCATCAAAGTAAGCACTTTCCAGAAAAACATTCCTGGTTTCATCGGTAACACCGGAGTCAATACCTCCCAACACACCAGCGATACACATGGGTGTTTCTTCGTTGCAAATCATCAAATCGTTGCCGGTAAGCTCAACCTCCTCCTCATCAAGGGTTACAAAGCGGGTACCTTTGACGGGTTTTTTTATAACTACTTTATGCCCGGTGATTTTATCAGCATCAAATGCGTGAAGGGGTTGCCCGGTTTCGTGTAAAACAAAGTTTGTGATGTCAACCAGGTTGTTAACAGGTTTCAACCCAATGGTTTTTAGGCGATTTTTCAACCAGGAAGGGGATTCTGTAATGGAAACATCAGAAATACAAAGGCCACTATATCGCGGACATGCCTCTGCATCTTCAACAATAATACGAATGACAGCCTCTTTGCTGTCAGCCTTAAAGTTACTTATATCAGGCTTTTGTACCTCAATTGATTTTTGCGGTTGAAGATGTTTGATAACAGCTACCAGGTCCCGGGCTACCCCCAGGTGTGATGCGGCATCAATGCGGTTGGGTGTAAGTCCTATTTCTATGCAGTAATCCTCCTCTACTTTGAAGAAATCAGCGGCCGGGGTGCCATTTTTTGCAGAAGTATCAAGCACCATAATTCCATCGTGGTTGTCGCCCAGCCCCAGTTCATCCTCGGCACAAATCATACCAGTTGAATGCTGTCCCCTTATTTTTACCTTTTTAATTTTAAACCCATCTCCATCAGGGCTGTAGAGGGTAGCACCTTCAGTAGCTACCACTACCTTTTGACCCTTTGCCACATTAGGTGCTCCACAAACAATCGGAACTGTTTCGCTTCCTATATCAACCGTGGTTAAACTCAGTTTGTCGGCATCGGGATGTTTTTCGCAGGTTAGGACTTCTCCGATTACCACTCCTTTTAATCCACCCCTGACAGACTCTGTTTTTTCCAGCCCTTCTACCTCCAGGCCACAATCGGTAAGCCATTGAGAAATTTTCCCGGGGGTTTCATCCACTGATACATATTCCTTCAACCAGTTTAAAGATACTTTCATGTGTTCGATTATTTTATTACGTATGTTACATGCCTGATTTATTGCTGGCAATGAAACCTTTCTTTGTGATTATCCTTAACCCACCTTAAAGGCGGCCGAATTTTCAATAAGAGATAAGTTTCCCGGGGATCACCTAAGAAAACTTCATTCTTACCAGGCCCAAAAACATTGAATGTATTATTTTGGTAAGCAGCCCGGCAACCCGGCAAACGAAATATAAGAAAGAATAGCAAGGCTCATTTTGCCATCCTTCATTAAACAAAAGCACAAAAGTAATAATTTTGAACCATAAAAAACCGGAAGCAAGTTTAATTGCTCCCGGTTACTTCGATTAATGTTGTTTTCAGAGTGGTTGTTAATCGAGCTGAAACAGTTTATAACCCACTTCACGACCATCGTGGAAAACAACTACGTTGTAGTATCCCTTCTCAAATCGTTCATCCTGGTCCCAAACAACACACGTTTCCACGGGTTCGTTGCGGTAGTTGATGGTTCTTTTTAAAGTATACTGGATGGTTTCTCCTTCAAATTCGATGGTATCATCCGGCGAAATAGTCAGAACCTGGTTGTTGGGGTCAATCATCCTGACAAAGAATTCACGATTACCGGGTTCTGCCACCAGGTTTTCATTCACTGTAAAGCAAACATTGATTTTGTCGGTACGGCGAGCCCTGTCGGTGGGTTCGTCACCCCTTCTTCTCTCCCTGATTGGAGTTGCCTCCAGACCGGAAATAGAGAGCAGGGTGGCTTTTTCTATTTGCTCTTCCATCTGATTGAATTCTCTTTCCAGCTCCTGGTTGCGAGAGGTTGTAGTTTCCAGAGTGGAGCGAATTTGGGCATTCTCGCCCTCCAGGGTTTGTTTTTCACTTTCCAGAATCTCAATCTCTTCCTGATATTTTTCCAAACGGGCTTCCAGCTCCTCTATCTGCTCTTTGTACTGGGCAACCGTTCCGGGATCTCCTCCCCTTACCTGTGCCCTTAGTTGATTAACTCTTCTTCTTTCTGCCAAAAACTTAGTTTCCATTTCAGCATATTCAGAGGAAAGCTCTTCATACTTGGAATCAAGCTCATTCAGCTGTTGCTCCAATAAATCTCTTTCGTCTGATACTTCTTTAATCTCAAGTGCGGAAACCTGCGCTTCATAACGGGCATCAAGTACCTGCCTGAGAAGGTAAGCACCGCCAACGGCCAATAGCACCGCCAGAACAGCCAAAAATATGATTACACCCAAACCACTGTTTCCTGAAGCAGGGGGTCGGTTCATTTTTTCCGCATCCTTTTTATTCTTATTTTCCATAGTTTAGGATTTTAAGTGATTAGCATCAGAACTATCTGATATCCATGACATTTCAGAAACTGTTTATCGTAATGAAAACTGGGTTTCTCCCAGCCTGAATTCATCCGTGAAAACAGACACCAGGTACAAGCCTTCTTCATAGTCATAATCATACTGCTGCCAATACAGACAGATATCTTTGTCCTGGTTGATGTAATTAAACTCACCTTTCATGGAATACTGCAAAGTATCCTGGCCAATGACGAAGGAATACATATCGTCATCGCTTATCCGAAGAATTTCACCATCGGGGTCAGCAATTCTAACGTATGCATTCTTAAGGCCAGGCTCTGCCACCGGGTTCTCACCCACAATAAAGCAAACTTGTATCAGGTCTGTACGTCTGGCTCTGTCTGTTTCATCCTGCCTTTCTCTGCGGCCTCTCAAACGAATGGGTGTGGCATCAACCTGGTAAGCCCTCAAAGCAGCAGCCTCTTCTACCCTGCCCTCCAATTCGGTTTTGGTCTCTGTAAGCTCTGTGGTTTGGCGGGTAAAGCGTTGAATTTCTTCCTGCATTTCAACATTTTCTGCTTTCAATACTTCGTTTACGGTGTAAAGGCTGTCCATTTCATGTACATACTCCTGTGTGATTTCGCGAAGCCTGTTAAGCTGTCTGCGAACGCGACGATAATCCGTTTGCTGTGCAATCAGGGTTTCTATTTCCTGGGCATTCGCACGGATAACGCTATCACGCTGTGTAAGCACACTGTCATATTCATTTTTGAATGTGTTATATTCGGCCAAAACACTATTCAACTCCTCTTCCAGTTCCAGGTTTACTTCATCCAAAACTGTTTTTTTAGTAGAAACATCATCTAACGCCTGACGACTTGTAATGAGCATAAACGTTAACACACCAATGACAATAACCAGGGTAAGAATAGTTCCCTTGTATACTTTATCATTGCGGTTTTTCACCTCTGTGATACTTTTACGGTCCTGGGGTGATGGATTCGTTCTGTTATTGTTGTTGCCGTCCATTGGGTAATGAAAAAATTTAGGGTTAGTAATTTTGGTTAAATGTTTCTTACTATGTTCTCCTACGCAAAAAACCTGTAATGGTTTCCACCTGAGATACTAATAGTAAGATTTTTTTTGCAACAGGGCTGGGATAAAAGCATCGCTTTGCGTTGCAAAGAGCTGTTTTCCCTAGGTTTTGCAGGTGTTTAAGTCCAGCAAACACTCTCCAAAAAACCTTGGTCAAGTTCCAGCCAATCGTTATTCTTTGTTGTTGTCTGTTAAAAGAACGTTGTTTGTTTTGCAAAAGACATAAGCCTGTGATTGAATTTTTTGCAAATTTATACTATTTTTAAGCATTATCGTTTAATTTCGAATAATTAAGAATTATCATGCAAAAGGTTGCTTCCTATGTACATGATTTTTGGTCATTGTTTTATCCACGCCTGTGCTATTCATGCCATAAAGCACTGATCAGGGAGGAGGAGACTATCTGCAGCTTTTGCCGCTTTGAGCTTCCCCGGACCAGGATGCACAAGGAGCGGGAAAATGCCATGTCACGGATATTCTGGGGAAGAGTTGATGTTGAAACGGCCACTGCGCTTTTTTATTTTCAAAAGGGGGGTAAAGTGCAGCAACTCATTCACCAGTTTAAATACCGTGGAAGAAAAGATATTGGCATATTCCTGGGTAAACAATTGGCCCTGGAGATAAAAAACAACCCCTTATGGGAACCGGTAGAGATTATTGTACCAGTACCCCTTCACCCGAAAAAGAAACACAAAAGGGGATTCAACCAAAGTGAAGTTTTCGGAAGAGGGCTTTCAGCAGGGCTGAATAAGCCCATGATTGCAAATAACCTTGTGAGGGTTACCAAAACCAGTTCCCAAACCCGCAAATCGCGTTTTAAAAGGTGGGAAAACGTGGAAACCGTTTTCCAGTTAAACAAACCGGAAGACTTAAAAGGGAAAAACATACTGTTGATTGATGATGTAGTTACCACAGGCTCCACGCTTGAAGCATGTGCTCATAAATTGAAAGAGGTAAAAGGCACCAGGGTTTGGGTGGCAACCCTCGCCATGTCGGTGTGAGAATTTGCTACAATCTTCCTGCAAGCACAGCCGTTTTTTTATAGGTATTTATATTTCCCTGAGGATCGAAAAGCTCAATAAAAATCACATATATCCCAATGTTTGCTTTCAGGTTGTCATCAGTAGTGCCATCCCAGGTTGTCACGCCTTTTACCGGGAGCAGCTTACTCCTGGTTAGTTTACGCACCAGGCGCCCCCTGCTGTCGTATATTTGAATATTGGCCGTATAACCCGGGCTCTCAAACTCCCAGGCAATATTCAACACATCATCTACCCCATCGTTGTTGGGTGAAAAGATACGTGGATATACTTCAAACATATCCTCCGTTGAGTCGGGATCATTAGTAAACTGTGAGTTTTTGTAGCCAGGTGTGCCAAACCCTGCATTTTGGGCCGCCGAATGCCAATTGGAAGGCTCCTGGGTGGGGCGATGATAATTGAGCCGCTCCAGGGCCACTCCTTTTTTATCGGTAAGCAGTTCATAATGCATCTCTTCGTGGTATATAAGTTTATCAATAATACGTTGTCCTTTGCTTGCCAAAACAATTATTCCGCTTGTGTTGGTCATTGAAGGCAGATTAGCACTTATAAAACCCAGTGGGTTGTTGGTCATATACTGGCTTTTAACAGCCTGGGGATCGGGTGTTACAACCCGGTACTCTCCCGGAAAAAACAACTGGCTCTCCGAACTAATGCTGCGGGGAGTTATGAGCACATCTTCAAGTGTGTCTCTCGAAGTAAGCATGTGATTTTGCAATTCTATAATGTGATCAGACCGATTGTATATTTCTACATACCGCTCTCCCCGGTCGTGAGGGTTAAACAAAACTTCATTGATAACCATATCAAGGGAGTCTGCAGGCTTGGGAATACCCACCCTGGCAAGGCTGTCATCAACAGGGTTGCCGGCACAGTCGGTCAGGGAGCCGGCAATACTTACTTCGTAAATGGTTTGTTCTGCCATCTCCTGGTGAAGGGTGAGAATCACTTTATTGAAATGCGGAGCAATAGCTTCTGCCGAAAGGGGCTCACCTATATCCGGGCTTAATTTATAGTTTCGGGTATCCAACAGGGTTCCTTCTTCCATGGGCTCATTAAAAAAAAGACTGATGGTGTTGGGAGATTCATACCCCGCTCTCAAAAGATAGGGCTGTTCAATGTCAGGATTGTTATCCATAATGGAGTTGGGTTGGCCGGGAGTTCCCCCTTTTTCTGAATTACTTGCCGACCAGTTTTCTTTTCCCCCACAAAAATTGTAAGGGTCAATTTTTTCAAGGGCCCAGCCGCCCTCAGCCTTGGAGGCATCTCCATACCATTGATCTGAGTAGCTCACAAAACTGATAAGCTCATTCTCCGGGCTGACCAGGGTGAGAGTTTGACCTCCCTGGGTGAGAAATGTGGTAGCAGGCAGATTCGTTACAGACACTACCGGACCCATACCTTGCAAAGCTTTAGCTCCCTCTCGAGTTGTTAAAACCATATAGCTTTGGGAGTTTATGGTCACAGGCGGCAACTCACGATGCCCATCCCCATAAGTTAAAGTCCAACCAGAAAGACTGATGGGGAATTCTGATGCATTATAAACCTCCAAATATTTATGGGGTGGCAACCCAACCTCGGGGGTCGGATTAGCCATAATTTCACTAATTATCAAATCATAACGTTCAGACTGGTAATCCGCAAAAAGCAGAGAGTTTTCAACTGGCTCATTACCTGCACAATCGGTTATGTGATCAGAAAGTGCCAACTGGTAGACCCTATCACTCTGCAAAGGCTGTGAGAGGATAAGGTGAACCTTTTTAAACGCAGGCTCCACAGGAGAAGCTGATAAGGGGTAACCAACCCCGTGGTTAATGGAATAGTTTTCTGTATTTAGCAATCCCGATTCATCCATAGATTCATTGAAGTGCAGCATAATTTCTATATCACTTTTTACAACAATATCCATTAGTTGAGGATGATCGCTGTCAGGGTTTTCTGCAAAAACAGAATTTTCCACACCTGGCGTCCCTCCCCGGGGATCTTGGCTTGCTTGCCAGTTGGATGCTTCCCCGCAGTAGTTATAAGGATCCATTTTTTCCAGGGCCCACCCCCCCTCTGCCTTTTCTGGATCCTGGTACCATTGGTCGGTATAACTTACATAAGAAATAAGCTCTCCCTGTTCATCCCGCAAGCTTAATGTTCTGCCGCCAATGGTAAGGAAAGATGTGGGCAAACCCGGAACTGCATATACATGATCAAATTCCTGTAATGCCTGCGCTCCGTTTTCTGTTGTTAAAACCACAACCCCTCCGGCAGGTACAGTAATAGCCGGCAACTCTCTTTGGCTGAGGGAGTAATCCAGCGTCCAGCCAGCCAGGCTAATGGGAAACGCGGAGGTGTTGTATAGCTCAATATAGCGATAGGGTGGCAACCCCACTTCAGGAGTTGGATTGGCCATAATTTCATTAAAAACCATATCAAAGCGTTGGGGCACATACCAGGCAAACTGGCCTGTAAAACTTTCCAGCACATTACCAGCAAAGTCCTGAATGTTACTCACGTTGAGTGTATAGGTTTGGCCCAACTCAAAATCCTGTTCAAATTCAAGTATGACCTGGTTGGGTGTTTCATCAGGCCTGATAGCACTATCGGGAGCACCTAAGCCCGAAACAAAATAGTTGACGGTGTTTTGCGCACTGATGGGTTCAACAGCTTTGGAAAAATCCAACGTCAGGGTGTTTGCACTTGTTGGAATTATTTGGTTAACAGTGGGCGGGATGGTATCTTCAATGATTTCTCCGACATAAAAATCATCAAAATAAAACCCATCGGAGTTGCTGATGGTATAAGTGCATTTAACACCAAAGAACTGGGTGAAAGTATAGGTATCATCCAGTGCACTTCCCTGGGGCACAAAGGCCTCTTCGCCCCCGGGGTCGGCCCAAACCTCCCAGTTGGCTGTATTATCCCTGGTAACTTTTATGCGTAACACATTATTGGAGGCTGCAGCCAGATTATCAGCCCCGGCCAATATCTGTGTGTGGTCTTCACCGTTTTGCCGGTACAAATACAAACGCTTATTGTCAGTACCCGTTTTGCCTATCCTGAGATAGTAACCGTTGAGCGGCTCCGTTAGATTGTCCGAATCACTTACCAGGTATATTTTGGGGTAATTATTATCCGAAGGGGTGAAGGCCAGTCTCACCCAAAACTCCCATTGCGTATTATCCATCACATAACTCTGGGTCCCCAGCCATGCCATTCCGGCATTGTCATCGTTGAGACGCAGCACCTGGCTTTCAACAACAAATTTATCCGTGCTACCCAGCCAGGTTGGATTATGGGTGAAATCCCCGTCACTGAAATCATCGGTAAATTGTGCTGAAAGGAAAAGGGGGGCCATTATGTAAAAAACCACAAAGATTTTTCGTTCCATAATGTATTCCTTCTTTAGTTCTTTACTTAAATATACTAATTTTGCCTGAAAACGTGGTTATGTTATCCCTTATAATTTCACATTTACTTAGGAATTCTCACAGGCAAAGCAACACCGGCAACTCCTTCAGGGTATATGGATAAAGGTTTTGCAAAGCAGGTAATTCCCTTTGATTCAGTAACAAAACCACATAAAGCACTTATAAAAGGTATTTATCACTTGGCTCTTCTCAGCATTTGACAAGGAAAGGATGATTTAGGTTATTCTCTCGCTTGCAAAAAGACGGACATGTGACAGACTTACAAAATTTTTAAAAAAATGAAACTTGCATTAATAGGCGCTACTGGCCTTGTTGGCCAGGTAATGACCAGGGTATTGGAGGAAAGAGAGTTGCCGGTTACGGAGTTTTACCCCGTTGCTTCGTCCCGGTCTGTTGGAAAACCCATATCATTTGGCAACAGGACGTACAAAGTTATCAGTATTGAAGATGCCCTGGCTGTCAGGCCACAGATTGCCATTTTCTCTGCTGGAGCAGCTTTGTCAAAGCAGTGGGCAGAAAAATTTGCATCCCAGGGTACTTATGTGATAGACAACTCTTCGGCCTGGCGAATGGAAGAACATATACCATTGGTTGTACCCGAGGTAAATGCTCATGAACTCACAGAGGATTCAAAAATTATTGCCAATCCCAACTGCAGCACCATCCAGATGGTGGTTGCCCTCAACCCTTTGCACAAAGCTTATGGATTAAAAAGGTTGATCATTTCCACCTACCAGTCGGTAACAGGCACCGGGGTTGATGCCGTAAAACAATTGGACGACGAAAGGGCCGGCCGGGAAGCCCATAGGGTCTACCCTCACCCCATTGATTTAAACTGCCTTCCCCATGGCGGAGATTTTATGGATAACGGGTATACTGCAGAGGAGCTAAAACTCATCAGGGAAACCCGCAAAATATTTAATGATTCCACCATAGGCATCACAGCTACAGTTGTAAGGGTGCCTGTAAAAGGAGGGCATTCAGAATCAATCAACATTGAAACCTGGAAACCTTTTAAGATCAACGAGATAATGAACCTGTTTGCCAACGCTCCGGGGCTTGTCATCCAGGATAATCCTGCAGAAAACATTTACCCCACACCCCTCTCCTCGCAAAACAAAGACGAGGTTTTCATTGGCCGTATCAGGAAGGATGAATCGTGTAAAAACGGATTGAACATTTGGATTGTGGCAGACAATCTGCGCAAAGGAGCAGCCACAAACGCTGTTCAGGTTGCCCAGCTTCTGCTTGAAAAAAAACTGGTGTCCGCTTAGGCTTTTTTCGTATTTTTGCAATTCGCTGAAAAACAGCACGGCTTTTTTGTAAAGTCTTGAATATAAGAACTATCTGAATTCTACATTTTGGAAAATCAGGATCAAAAGAATAAATGGTTGGCAGTGGTTAACCCCAATGCGGGTGTTGGCAAATGTAAAAAAGACTGGAATAAAATAGAACGCCTCGCCCAAAGGCATGGTATTGACTTTTATCCTGTTTTTACGGAAAAACGCACTCATGCCATAGCACTAACCAAAGAATACATAGAAAAAGGGTTTCGAAAAATCATTTCCATAGGAGGCGATGGAACGCTCAATGAAGTGGTAAACGGTATTTTTTGGCAAAATGTGGCACCCACCACCGATATCACGCTGGCAGTAATATCTGTTGGAACGGGTAACGATTGGGTGCGCACCTTTCAAATACCTGGAGATTATGAAAAGTCCATCAAACTCATCAAAAAAGAGGATACTTTTATACAAGATGCAGGTATGGTTAGCTATGCCACCAATACAGGTATGAGTTCGCGGTATTTTATCAATATGGCCGGACTGGGCTTTGACGGCTTAGTAGCTCAGAAAACCAATGCCGATAAAGACCTTGGCAAAGCCAACCCTCTGGTATACCTGAAAAATATTTTTGCTTCACTTTTCTCATTCAAATCCGTTCCCACGCGTATTGTCATCGACAATAGTGAAATCAAACACAGCATTTTCAGCATGGGAATAGGAATCGGCCAGTTTAATGGTGGTGGGATGCGACAAACACCCAATGCTGTGCCCAATGATGGCTTTTTCGACCTCACGCTCATCAAAGACATGAGCAAATGGTCGGTAATTTTTAATGTCAATCGACTGTATAACGGAACCATCGCCAAACATAAAAAGGTAGAAACCCACAAAGGCAGAAATATCATCGTAGAGCCCAAAACCCCTGTTTTGATGGAGGCAGACGGCGAGTCACTGGGACATTCACCTTTTTCTTTTGGCATCATCCCCAAAAGTGTAAAAGTGGTTGTCAGTAAGGAAAAGCTATTTAATACAAAAAATCAATAACATCATTTACAAAGCAATAATTGGTATATGTCAAAAGGAGAAGATATTTTCAAAAAAATCATAGCCCATGCCAAAGAGTATGGATTTATTTTTCAATCCAGCGAAATATATGATGGCCTGAGTGCTGTTTACGACTATGGTCAAAACGGATCAGCCCTGAAAAACAACATCAAGGAGTATTGGTGGAAATCCATGGTTCAGTTTCATGAAAATATTGTAGGCATTGATTCTGCCATATTTATGCATCCTACCGTTTGGAAAGCTTCGGGTCACGTGGATGCCTTTAACGACCCCCTGATAGACAACAAAGACTCCCAAAAAAGATATCGTGCCGATGTGCTCATCGAAGACCACATGGCCAAGCTGGAAGAAAAAATCAACAAAGAAATAAGCAAGGCAGCCAAAAAATTTGGTGAAGATTTTGACGAAAAAATGTTCCGCCAAACCAATCCAAGGGTGCAGGCTAACCAGGAAAAGATTGACAATATTCGAAGCCGCTTTGTGAAAGATATGGAGAATGAGGACCTTCAGGATGTTAAAGCACTGATTGAAGAGCTGGGGATTGCCTGCCCTATATCGGGCTCCAAAAACTGGACGGAGGTTCGCCAATTTAACCTGATGTTCAGCACCCAAATGGGCTCTTTAAGCGAAGGAGCTAACCAGATTTACCTCCGCCCGGAAACCGCCCAGGGTATTTTTGTCAACTACCTTAACGTGCAAAAAACCGGTCGCATGAAACTCCCGTTTGGTATTGCCCAAATAGGGAAAGCTTTTCGTAATGAAATAGTAGCAAGGCAGTTTATCTTTCGCATGCGTGAATTTGAGCAGATGGAGATGCAGTTTTTTGTGCGTCCAGGGCAAGAAAAAGAGTGGTATGAATACTGGAAAGATGAGCGTGTAAAATGGCACAAAGCATTGGGTATACCTGATGAGCTTTTCCGCCTGCACGATCATGATAAACTGGCCCATTATGCCAAGGATGCTGCCGATATTGAATTTCTTTTTCCCTTTGGCTTTAAAGAATTGGAAGGGATTCATTCGCGCACTGACTTTGACCTGGGGGCCCACCAGGAGTTTTCAGGCAAAAAGCTCCAGTATTTCGACCCGGAAACCAATGAAAGTTATGTGCCGTATGTCGTAGAGACTTCCATAGGTCTTGACCGCATGTTTTTGGCTATCCTCAGCAACGCTTACAAAGAAGAGACCCTGGAAGATGGTTCGCAAAGAGTTGTACTCAACATTCCACCTATGTTGGCTCCTGTAAAAGCAGCAGTACTACCCCTGACCAAAAAGGACGGGCTGCCCGAAAAAGCAAGGGAAGTTATGGATACCCTGAAGTACGACTTCATGTGCCGCTACGAAGAGAAAGATGCCATTGGGCGCAGATACCGCCGCCAGGACGCCATAGGAACGCCTTACTGCATCACCATTGACCACCAGACCCTACAGGATAATACCGTCACCATCCGAGAACGGGACTCCATGAAACAAGAGCGCATCTCTATCAACGATGTAAAACAGGTAGTACTGGAAAGAATCAGTTACCACAAGAAACAATAGCATCCCCGGACACTTAATGCCCCGGCTATCCTCCGGACAAATGGTACCCTTTACGGTTCATTTCCCAGGTCTTGAAATAGCTGTAGGTGTCATTGTCCAGGGGGTAATCCCAGCAGCCCATGGCGTGAAAAATCGATCCACCAAAACCTATTTTAAAACGGTAAAGTCCATACATGGGGTGCTCTGGATCAGGACGCGGAGCAACACCAAACATGTCATACTCGAGACAACCCCTGGATCTGGCAATACGCATGGCTTCCCACTGCAAAGCGTAGGGGGCCATCAGGTTGCGGCAGGCTGAAGATGAAGCTCCATAAAGGTACACAGCACGCTTTTGACTCAGAACCAGAAACATGGATGCCAGTGGTAATCCATCAAACTCAGCCACAAGCAACAAGACTTCAGCCGGAGATTGAGTGCAGTTGACCCTGGCGGTAAATAACGCACGAAAATATTCCAGATCGTGCAGATAAATGCCGTTTCTTTGCGAAGTTTCGCTGTAAAGCTGATACCAAACTTCAATATCTTCTATGTCCCTGACTTTTACCTGCACCCCCTTGCGCCCTGACAAGCCTATATTGTAGCGGGTTTTGGGTTTCATAGCTTTCAACAGCTCATCCTCACTTTTTCTCAAATCCAAAAATACAGTATTGGTAGGAAGGACATTGGTATAGGTTTTCTGAAAATTCCAGTTTATGGTGCTAAAGTTAAAACGGAGTTCCTGGACACGATTTTCAGGTGCTCCAGTCCAGTTACCTCCTTCATCATAATAATCCTTATCTCTCGCCCAATGAGACTCCCAAAAGAGGTCGTATCTTATCATAATACAACTGGCAGGCAGGTAAGAACGCAGACACTCTGACAGTTCTTCCAGAAAAACACCCTGGCAGTCGGTGTCCGGCTCAAGCTCTGGCCCATAAGGTACATAAGCATAACAGTGATTTCGGTCAATATACTCAAGAATGACCAATAAATCAGATGTGATGGCTTGACTGTCCGGGCTATTTTGGTGAATGTCAGACAATTTAACCTTGAAGTTGAAGGCATAAGAGTTGATACCAATTTTTCTTTTTACTTCTGACCAATAAGAGGTCTGCTGAACAATGGGGGTTTCAAAAACCTGGTCGGTTTCTTTGTCAAAAACTTCGCTAAGCATGATGGGAGATCATTAGATACTGTGTGATTTTTGGGGTGCAAAGCTAACAATCATTTTCTGGTTAAAAAAATGACCAGCAATGTTGATTTTTTAATGCCGTAAGCTGGAAGGAATGGTAATATTTTGCAGAGAAACCTGTTTTATAGTACGCCGGCAGTTGACAGCAACTTTTTGTATTTCTCAACATAACTGTCCATTTGAGCTGATTTATACTGAACAACGTATCTTGGATGCTCCAGGGGGATGATATTTTTAAAAAACCGATGCTCTTTATTCAATTTATCAAGGAAGTGAAAGTTTTTTCCAGTTCCCATGCAAAAGCAAACGTGGGTATGGCATCCCATATTTATATGGTCCTGGATTGATTTTACGGCAAAAGGGGTGACCTTATCAAGCAGCTCCCTGCTATCGTAATAATTAAAATTAACTTCCCGGTTTTTGTGGTTGGTTTTAACAAAACCCAATGGGCTGATGGAGTTGATATAAAATTGATGGTAAAATTTTTCAGGCCCACCCCAGGCATCAATTACCTCATATACAAACACGGAGGAGGGCTCATGGGTACTGGTTTGTTTTATTTCCAATCCACACTTATTTTTCAACCTTTTGGTATCGGTAAATGGGATGCCCGTTACACCTGCACCAAACCTGCCAGGGTTGATGCCCAGTACAAGGTAACGTGGGTTATTGTCGGAATAAAACTTTCTATAAAAAGCAGAGGATACTTCAAGGGCTTCGGGATTTTCCCGAAAGGGGTTCATTGCACGAATATTTTTCGGCAGCTCAATGTTAATTTCCAATGATTTGTTAAACGCAATAACACGTTGGGCAAAGTCTCTCATAGCGTCCCATTTTAGGCTATTTTTTCCTTCCTTTGCCACCGTTATTTATATTTGAAACTGCTCGGCGGGGAGCTTGGCAATAGGATTGATTTCCCAGGCCTGGATTGCACCATGCTCTATTCAGGCTTTCTGTTTTTTCAAAGACTTACTTACAAGCTGGTACCATTTTTTAAACATATTCCCATCACTCTTATCCGAGGTGCCATAGTAGCTGTGGTACCCGTAGCCATAGCCATAACCGAGCCCATAGCCGGGGCCGCGGAGGGAAACATCATTAATTTCAATACAAATATTTTTCACACCAATCTTCTCCGAGAACTCATTGAGAAACTCAAGGCTGGCTTTGGTGCTATATTTCTGACGTACAATAAACAAGGCAATATCAGACTTTTTAATCAAGTTGATTCCGTCCGGAACGATACCCACGGGAGGAGTATCAATGATAATAAAATCAAACTCAGCCCTAAGCTCCTGGAGCAATACAGACATTCGCTCCCCTTCCAACAACTCACTGGGGTTGGGTGGCGTGGGCCCCGATGAAATAACAAACAACTCGGGGCTTTCCGCAGTTTTCTGAATAATATCCTCTTTGTTGGCCGTTCCAGCCAGGTAGTTGGATAGCCCGGGACTTTTCAAAATTTTAAAATCCTGGAAAATTTTAGGTTTACGCAAATCTGCCCCCACAATAACAGTTCTTTTACCCGCAAGTGCAATCACCGATGCAAGGTTTATTGCAGTAAACGTTTTACCCTCCCGATCCCTGGTTGAGGAAATGGTGATCATTTTGTTTTGGCTTTGTGTGGCAAAATACTGCAGGTTTGTTCGCATTGCCCTGAAAGCTTCCGTAACGGGAGAGTTGTTTTGTTTAAAAACAACCAGGTTTAAATCTTCTTTTTTACCTGCATAACTATTATGTGGGATAACGCCCAGAACGGGGAAGTCCACAATATCCGTTACTTCCTTTTTCTCATGTATACGGTTGTCAAAAAAATTGAACAACACCAATACCACCAGGGGAGCACCCAATCCTAGAATAAAAGCAAAAGTATAGTTGCGCTGTGTATTGGGAGCAACTACTCCAGTGCTTCTTGCACGGTCAACAATTTTATGATCGGGTACATTACTGGCCATTGCAATGCCTGCTTCGGCGCGTTTTTCCATCAGGTAGTTATAGGTGGCGTCGCTTAGGCTAACCCTTCTCTGGATATTCAAAAATTGGCGATCGGTACCCGGGAGTTGTTCAAATCGGTTTTCAACCCTGGTGATCCGGTCGTTTATTTCTTTCATTAAGATATCAGATGCTTCGATCAAACTGTGCAGTTTATCTTCCAGCACACTCTTGGTTTGTTCTATTTCCTGGTTGATGCGCTGAATGGCAGGGTTCATCTCTTTAGAAATACGCTCATGACGGGCTTTTTCAGAGTGCAAAGCAATAAGCTCACCTATCAACTGGTTCAGCACCCCTTCTTCAATACCCAAAACCGAAGGGCTGAACACATTAGTGAAATCTTCATCCTTTTCAATATAATCAAGCATATATTCGTAATAGCTACGCTTAATATTTTCCAGACTCTTTTGGTTATCGAGCTGGCTGAGGTCAGAAAAGAGCCGGGTGGAAACCATCCCCACATCCATAAGCTGCTTATCCTGACGAAACTCCTCCAGGGTGGATTGGGCCATATGTAGAGAATCAGAAATGATGCCTATTTGCTGATCAATAAAATCAATGGTGTTTTGGGCAATGGTGTTTTTATCAATTAGATTCTGGCGCAGATATACTTCGGACAGGTTGTTAAGAAAGTCGATACCGCGGTCTGGATGTGTAGATTGGAAAGATAGCCGTATGATAGAAACTTCATCGTCCAGGGGCGAAACATTAAGATTCGAAAGATATTGCCGGGTAAGGGTTGATTGCTGGTTGATGATAAAAATATACTCCCTTCCCACGTTGGAGGCAGGTCTGAAGAGGTCACTTTTCACCAGGCGCATCCTGTAGTTTCCGGCATCAAATACTTCTCCAAACTCTAAAGTGTGTTTAACCCCCTCTTTACTGAATAAAGAAAACCTTTTCTGCGGATTAATCTCCATCTCATAAGTGTTTTCCGATAAAACTTTCACATGCACCGGTGTGTTATAAGGGGGGCTAGCGGTTCTGTCCCATTCCACATAAAAGGGAGTGTTTTGATAGAGCTCGCTCATGCGAATTTCTCCCACCAATCGGCCAATATTGTAATAGGTAACACCCACATCCATGGCTTGCAGGGCACTGTCTACCATACTAAATGAGCGCAAAAGAGCCATTTCATTAATCACGTTATTTCGCTGGTAAAACATATCCAGCTCTCCCATAACCTGACCGGGCCGAAACCCTCCCTTGCGGTCATCGCGAATCAACAAGGTGGCATCGGTACGGTATACCGTTTGAGAAAATTTATTGTAAAAATAGGCTACCGTTAAAGCAAAACCCACACATATGACAAACCAGTACCAGTATCTCAGGTACTTAAACAATAATTTTTTGATGTCTAGGGTTTCTTCGCGGAAGGGATCTTTATTCATTTTTGATATTTTAGCTTGCAACAGGTTGAGTAACTTTTATGGATAAACGCAACAACTCATATCTTATTCCTGTCTAATTAGCGAAAAAATTAATTAACAGTAAAGTGGTTGATATGGTGGAAAAAACAAGCGCAAAAGGGAATGTATCAAAGCCCAGCCTTTTTATTCGGTGTGGTTCCACATAGACCAGGTCGTTGGGCTGCAGATAGAAAAACTCTGAAGTATGCACACTTGCATCTTTCAGGTCAATATTGGCAACCACTGCCCCCTCTTGTGTTTGTCTGACCACCCTAACATCCCTGTTTCCAAAATCTGTCAAATCGGTTGTCATACCAATGGCATCCATTACGCTGATGCGATTATCATAAATATAATATTGCCCTGGGTTGTTCACTTCGCCCAATACAGTAATAGAGAAGTTGACCAGCTTAACTACGACTGTGGCACCTATGAGGTAGTCTTCCAACTTTTCCTCAATATCTTTGGTGGCCTGTTCGATGGTTAAGCCCTCCACTTTTACCCTTCCTATCACAGGTAGATTGATGGTTCCATCACTGGTAACGCTATAACCTTGCAGGTAAAATACCATGTTCATATTGGTGCCGGAAGCTCTCATCTGGTCTGCTTCGTCTTTGTTAAAAATCCTGTCTGTTTCCTCGTCAAAAGTATGAACACGAACATGTAAAATATCATCACGTTGTATCTGGTAATCCTTTCTTTCAAAAACGAGGGTGTCGGGGTCTGAGGGTTGCTGCTGTAGATAAAGCAACTCTCTGTGCGGCACACAAGAAAAAGCAGTGAAAAAAGTTAGCAGAACTACTAAAAAAGGATAAGGCCTTGCCAAAAATCCGGCCTTTGGAGATTTTTTTTTGCGAATAAGCTTGAGTTTCATAGATTACAGGGTGTTTTCCAAAATGGAAGAAATAGAACCAGGTAGAAAAAGTGTGTTTTTGCGGCACAAAATTACAATATTTAAATGGATCTCTGTATATTTTTAGATGATTAACGCCCTGTTTGGCTTTAATTTAGGGGGCTGATTTATTGATGCCCCCAAAAAACATCTAAAAAGTTTTAGATGTCTACCGAACGGGTGGAAAAAACTTTTCAACAAATGGACCTTGATGAATCATTGTGTAAAATCAACAAGAGAGTAGTCTCACCTAAACCATGCGGGCAATCAGACAAAAATTCCATACATCATCCTTCCAATCAAAAAGTAAATGAACAACCCGATAATATCATTGGATGTGGTAATGAATGGGCCTGTAGCAAGTGCAGGGTCAATTTTTAGCTTGTTCAGAGCCAGGGGGACAAATGTGCCAAATATGGATGCAAACAATATGACGGTCATAAGAGCTGTGCTAACAGTCATGCTCAAAGCAATGGAGGGAGCAAACATATAGCTGTATATCAACAATATGGCAGAACAAACCAGTCCATTAATAAAGCCTACAGAAATTTCTTTCCACAATTTGGGCAGAATACGCCCTGCGTTTATCGTATTATTCGCAAGTCCTTTTACAATAAGAGCTGAAGACTGCACCCCCACGTTGCCCCCCATGGCAGCTATCAATGGCATAAAGAAAGCCATTTCAGGGTTTATGGAAATTTGATCTTCATAGTTACTGATGACCCGCGAACCAACGATTCCACCAAACAAGGCCACAATAAGCCAAAAAAGACGTCCCTGGGTAATTTCCCATATTTTGTCTCCCGACTCAATATTCTGGGTCATACCCGACATCATCTGGTAGTCCTTTTCTGCCTCTTCCTTGATAAAGTCTACCACATCATCAATGGTAATACGACCAATTAACCTTCCCAACTCATCAACAACGGGCAATACCACCAGGTCGTATTTATTCATAATGCTGGCTACCTCCTCCCCGGTATGCATCGCCTTAATACTCACCACATCATCATCATACAATTCTGACACTCGCGCTCTGGGGGATGCAATCAGAAGTTTTTTTAAAGAAAGCAATCCCAGCAATACATCATCATCATCAACCACATATACCGCATACACTTCCTCCACATTCTCGGCCTGCTTTCTCATTTCCCTAACACAGGTAACCACGTGCCAGTTTACATTCACTTTAATAAACTCTTTTCCCATCAGCCCTCCTGCCGAATTGGAGGGATAAACCAAAAGGTCAGCAATATGCTGTGCTTTTTGCCGGTCTTCGATGTGGCTGAGTACATCTTCGCGCATCTCATCTGGCAGTTCTGAGATAAGGTCAGCCGCATCATCCGAGTCAAGGTTATAAATAAATTCACGAGCTATTTCGTGCGTAGAAAAAGAAGCCAGGAATCGTTCCCGTACATCTTTTTCCAGCTCCATAAGAACAGCAGCGGCTTCATCCTTGTCCAGAAGAGTATATAAATACTTGGCCTCCTCCAGGTTCAGATCATCCATATACTCGGCAATATCCGCAGGATAAAGCTCATTAATGATTTCCTGAAGGAAGTCGCGTTGCTCCTCCTTAATAGCATCACGAATTATATCGAGGTTGATATCTTTTACATTGACAGTCATAACCTTACTTTTTCATGGTTCTAATGTTTTTTGCTATTGAGCATATTGCCTACTGTACTAACTTCCACATAAGAAGGTCCTGATTTTTTACCAAAATTACCAGCCAGAACAGCAATCAAATCTTCGGGATTTACCTCCTGCTGCCTTATCAGCCTTTCAATGGTGAAACGGGCAAAATCCTTTTTGGACGTTTCCACATCCATATAATCGGGGTACACTCCAAAGTTGAGTCCCAGTTCACGCATCACGCGCTCATCGTAGCACTGTGCATAGATGGCTGATTTACCACGAAATGCCGATAAATACCTGGCGGTTTTGCCGGTGTCGGTATCGGTAATAATAGCCTGGGTGTTTAATTTTTCAATGGATCTTACGGCCATTTTCGAAAGAAACACCGACACATTGTTATCGTGGGGCATCACTTTTTTCTCAACCACATTTTTTTTGTTTTTCTCTGCCTCCCTGGCAGCTCGGGTCATGGTTTCCACCGTCTCCAGAGGATACTTACCATAAGCGGTTTCACCGCTAAGCATGATAGCATCTGTTCCACTGAAAACTGCATTGGCAATATCTGTAATTTCGGCTCGGGTGGGGCGGGGATTCTCAATCATGCTGTGCAACATCTGGGTAGCAACAATAACAGCTTTTTTCCGTTGAATACATTTGGCTATCAGTTGGGCCTGAATTCCGGGTATACGTTCAGCTGGTACCTCAATGGCCAAATCACCACGGGCAATCATAATCCCGTAAACATGATCCAGTATTTCATCGATGTTATCAACGCCCTGTTGGTTTTCAATTTTGGCAATAATCTTTACCGGACTGTTGTGCTTATCTAAAATCTCCTGTATCTCCATCACATCCTCCTTATTGCGAACAAAGGAGTGTGCAATGAAATCCACATTTTGTTGTATAGAAAAATCAATGTATTCCCGATCTTTTTCTGATAATGATGGTAAATCAACAGTACTACCGGGAAGGTTAATGCTTTTGCGGGGCTTGATAAACCCCTTGTTTTTCACTTCACATATCAGGTGTTGGGGATGTTTTTCCTTTACCAGCAACTCGATATCCCCATCATCAATCATGATGGTCTTTCCCACCTCAAGGTTGGCAACAAAGTCTTTATAATTTACAAAAATGCCATCTGCACTGGATGCCCCGGAAGGATCCCCAGCTACTTTGATGAGATCCCCTTTTTTTACTTCCACATCTTTCAATGAGTTTACCGTTCGAATTTCCGGACCTTTGGTGTCAATCAGTATGGGGATTTTGCGGGATACCTTTTTTACATTACCTATGATTTTAAGGGTATCTTCGGGCATCTGATGAGCCGTATTGATGCGCACCACATTCATCCCTGCCTCATACAAACTTTTTAAAAACGTTTCGCTACAGTTTTTATCCGAAATGGTGGCAACTATTTTTGTCAATTTTTTCATTTGACTATCATTTAGTTAAAATTTACGGGCTGCTATCCGCCCTTACCTTGATACTTCTTCCTCCCTTCCGGCGAGAAAACTTGCTCCTGATAATAATGTGGTGTCACTTTCAAAAGCTCAGCGACCAAAAATATAATGGCGGATTTTAAAAGCAAAACTTATGCAAACACCTTATTGGTTAACAATCCCTTACAAAACACTTGTAATCAACAAGGTAAACAAGCTCCTGGTGTTTTGAAAGGGCTTTACAAAATTATAAAAAATAACCAGCATTAAAGAACAAAGGATACAGTATTTCATCGGTCAAACCCTCCTAATACAGTAAAATTGATTTTATTAACTATTCTTAATCCAGTTTGAGATAGTCATTTAAAATATACTAATACTTTTGTAACAAAAAACCACCTCAAAAAACATTGACGATGATCTCAAAACTCACACTTTCGGTTTTTCTAATTACACTATCCTTATTTACATTTTCCCAGGACTTCTACAGGGTTGGAGCAGAAGAAAACGTGACAACAGAACCCTCTTTTGGAATACTTTTGGCCGGAGGAGCCTCTGACAATGATGATGGTATGGAATGGCTTACAGAGCACGCAAATGGCGGTGATGTAGTAGTACTGAGAGCCTCAGGGAGCGACGGCTATAACAACTATATCTACTCCCAACTGGGGGTTGAAGTAAACTCAGTGACATCCATTGTTATACAAAGTCCCCAAGAGGCTGACAATCCGGATGTATGCCAGGCCGTTGAAGATTCTGAGTTGGTGTTTCTGGCCGGAGGTAACCAGTGGAACTACTACCATGACTGGTCGGGCACCTGCCTGCAGGAAGCATTAAACCATCACGTTAATCAAAAGTCAGCCCCCATTGGTGGGACAAGTGCAGGCCTTGCCGTATTGGGTGAGGTCGTTTATACCGCCGAAAACGGAACCGTTTGGAGTGAAGAAGCACTTAACAACCCCTATCATTTCAGGGTTAAGCTTGAAAAGGACTTTTTGGATGTCCCCTTCCTTGAAAACCTTGTCACCGATTCTCATTACGATGCCATATATGGCGATAACAACAACCGGCATGGCAGACATATGGCATTTATGGCCCGAATGATGGCTGACTGGGAAATGGCGGCCAGAGGAATCGGGGTAGATGAATATACTGCCGTGGGAGTTGATGAAAATGGTTTGGCCCGCGTTTTTGGTCATCCAGATCATGACGATTACGCCTATTTTGTAAGGGCTAACGAGGCCCCGGAAGTCTGTGAAACCCAGGAACCGTTGCATTGGTATCACGATAAAAAAGCCGTTTCGGTATACAAAGCAAAAGGAGATTTTTCGGGCTCCTCTACATTTGATCTCACAAACATGGAGGAAGGAACAGGAGGAGAGTGGTTCTACTGGTACGCCGAGAATGGCCAGCTGACATATGGTGCAGAGGTATCTTTTGAAGTTACCGGGGATAACGGAGTGATTGAAGCAACTGTGGAGCAACAGCCAATTAACCCGGGAGATGCTGTTACCCTGGGAAATGATGTTGTTTTCATAGCATTACCCGATGAGGGCTACCGCGTTAAAGAATGGATGCTAAACGGAGAGTTGCAGCCAGAGATTTCCACAAGATTTTCTTACAACGAACTGGAAAAAAAGATTTTTGTACAGCTGGAATTTGAAGAAGCCCCCGATGGAACTTATACCGTAAACTATTATACCGGCCAGGGCGAGGGTGAGATTTCAGCCACCAGCAACAACAGCCCGGTCATAAACGGCGAATCCATAGAAGAAGGTGTTGACATAGTATTCTCCGCAGAACCAGCCCACGGATACGAATTCAGCCACTGGACTGTCAACGGAGACACCCTTCTTGACAACAACCACGAACCGGTAACAGAGGCTACATTTACCCATGAAAGCCTGGATACAAATATTGTTGTTGCAGGGGCATTTAAAGAAACACCGGAGGATGACAAGGGAGTACTCCTTCGCTGGGACGTGGCTTCCACGGCCAACACACCCCAGTATCGCGAGGAGTATTACAGCGTATGGATTTCTATAGATGGTACCGATCCACAGAATTTTGTAAAGATTTTTGATGAAACACTAGACCCCTCCGTAGAAAACTGGGAGTATCAACCAAGAAGTATTTCCATTTCAGAATATGAAGATCAAGAGGTGCACATTGCTTACCGCCACCATGAAAGCACAAACAATGACCGCATCATGATCAACAATGTAAAGGTTGAATTCACACCAGAAGAAGAAAACAAAGAAAGGGTAGTGATTTTCGAGGAAGATTTCCAGGGAGGATTAAACGGGGAGGAAGTTGATTCAGATTGGTTGCCCGAAAACTGGCAGGTGGTTGATCATAATGGAGATGGGTATAGTTGGTACTATGACGCCTATGAAGGTGACGGATATATGCTGAGTGCATCCTTTTTTGACGGAAGTGCCCTTCATCCCGATAACTGGCTGATTACACCTGGCATTACCCTTTCAACGGATTTGCCATCATATATTGCCACAGAGTCTGGCAAGCCTGACATATCAA
The DNA here is from genome assembly GCA_007131245.1 of Bacteroidales bacterium. Classification (GTDB taxonomy): domain Bacteria; phylum Bacteroidota; class Bacteroidia; order Bacteroidales; family UBA7960; genus SKVR01. Next base: position 13,464 of record SLQX01000029.1, on the reverse strand, counting down.
TCTACCCTAATCCTGCAAGACAGGTGCTAAATATTAACAACAATCATGCAGCACCCATTATTAATCTCAGTATATTAGCTCCGGATGGACGGTTGATAAAAGAAAATCAAACACCATTTCACAAGCACAAACAGCTCAACATTTCGTCATTGGCTCCCGGATTTTATCTTCTATCGGCGGTTGACGAAAGGGGTAACACCTATACTTTAAAGTTTGTCAAGCAGCTCTAGGGTTATTATTGCGCGTTTACATGCAACGCAACAACACTTCACCTGGCCCCTTTTCAAAGAGGGCCAGGTGTTACAGCCCGCATATTGCTGATCCAGTCTTACAAATCAGGTTTTCGTCTTTTACAGCCGGAGTTATGCATCAACGATTTAATTTTTAAAAAACCTGAAGCTTTTCCTGCTTCCTGACCGGGAAATGATATTCAACAAATACATCCCTGTTTTCAAGCCTTCAAGGTTGATGGCATGCTCCTGGCTGGTCATATCTCCCTCCTTCAAAATACGCCCCGGTAAATCGCTGATATTGTAAGACGATTGATCCCATTTTCTTTCAAAGTAAACATTCAACAAATCGATAACCGGGTTGGGTCCAATGTTAATGTTTTCAACCTCAACAGGGTCAGCCATTGCTGAGGAGTCCACCAACACATAGTCCATAAGCATATACTCATCCGGATCAAATACAACCTCCTCTACGCAACCGTCCACAGGTATTTTAAACAGTTGAAGAGGTTCTTCCTGGAACAACCTAACTTGCTGATCATAGAAATCTCCTTTCACCAAAAACTCAACTGTACCGGCAAAAAAACCGGGGAGGTTGGCAGATGTTGTCTGAGATGATTGGATAAAAAGGAACCCATTATCCTCCCACCACTTTATTTCATAAACGGGAAACCCTTCACCATAGTACCATTGGTCAAAAAACCACTCCCAACTTTGCCCCGTATTTTTCTCCACAACATTACGATAATCATCCCCCGTAGCTACCCCATGTGCAAATGTATTTTGAAAGTCTTTCATTATATGAAAGAAAAGCTCATCGTCGTTGATCTCAAACCTTAGCAAATGTATAATGGCAGCCCCTTTCCGATAAGACAGCCTACCATTGAATATTCGCCAAACATTAGAGAGCTGCATGGGCGGGACATAAACACTTCCTCCCGGCTCAGATTTTACATTGCTATGGGCAAATCTCATCCAGCTATCTGCCTCTTCGCGACCCAGTAAATGTTCACGGGCAAGATACTCACCATAAGAAGCAAACCCTTCATTGATCCAAATATCGCTCCAGGTAGCACAGCTTACCTGGTTTCCAAACCAGTGATGAGCCAACTCGTGTGCTGTTATGTCAAATCCGAAATAGCCCATGGTGGAAATGGTTTGGTGTTCCATGGCGCCTCCCATGGGGGCCTGGGCATGCCCGTATTTTTCTTGTGCAAAAGGATAGTTGCCCCAAATCTGTGAAAACAGATGCATGAAGTCTTTGGTTTTCTCCAGATTGTCTTTTTGGCTTTCCAACACCTCCGGGTAATCGTATATAAAATTCTGTACAATTACGCTATCCTGACTGCTGGAAAGGGGTGCATAGAAATTGTATTCCTGGTAATAACCCACAGCCATAGATAAAAGGTAATAAGTTGTAGGATAAAAGGTTTTCCATTCATATCTTAACCGGTTGTTATCCAATGGCTCAACATTATGTAGCAAACCATTTGAGGCAGCCACAAAATCTGACGGAGTAGTAATGAACACCCAGGCGCTATCCGCTTTATCCTCAAGAACTTGCTTGCATGGAAACCACTGACGCGCATTGTGGGGTTCAGAGAGGGTCCACAACACCGGATCGCCAAAACTGTTGGTTCCACTTTGTATTCCGGTGAAAAACCCCTCACCCTCTACCTGCCCGGAATAATAGACTTTCACATCAATCAGGCCCCCGGAGTAGAGATCTTCTTCCAGTTCAATCTCCAAAACGTTTTCATCATGTGAATACGTGAGATTGTTTCCTTCTTTAATTACATCATTGACCTGTAATTCATGCCAAAGTTCCAGAACAAAGGTCCGCATGGTATCCTCTGTTACTTCAGCAACTACCCTGGTATGGCCATCCAGAAAAGTAGAAGGGGGAGAAACTTCAAGGTCCAGTCCATAAAACTTAATATCATAGTCATGCAGCCGATTATCCTGTTCATAAATACCTTTTGGGGGAGAAGAGGTTTTAACCCGGGCACAAAAGTGCTCACAACCGACATGAGGCTGCTCACCAGATAGTTGAGCACAAACATTTTGTACAAAGAAAAATACAACCAAAGACAAAATCAGTTTTCTGCTAATAAGAGGGTGCTTATGATTAATCAGTTTGGTCATGGGATAATGGCATGTTTAAACTTCGCCTATTGCAAATATAAGTATTTGAAAGACAGAAAGCAAAACGAGACTCATAGGCCAAAAGGCCTGTTTGCACGGTGTAAAACTCTTTTCAGTTTAGTAAATCACAACAATGATTAAAACGAAAGCAGACATTTAACATAATAATCTGGCAATAATTTTTTAACTTTGCCCCGTACCTTAATAATTGAAACATCATGAACACACCCATATTGGCCATGATAGGCCATACCGAAATAATCATCATTGCCGTAATTCTTGTCTTGCTTTTTGGTGGAAGAAAAATTCCTGAGCTTATGCGCGGACTTGGCAAAGGTATCAAAGAGTTCAAAAGCGCCCAAAAGGATGAGGGCACATCAGAAAACAAGCCCGAAACCCAAAAAGAAACCCCAAAAGAAGAGTAGTCTTTCCCGTCTTCATTAGTTTCCCCAGGGGATTATCTCGTTTTTTCAATGGTTTTTCACACTGCAAAATCCGCAAAACCCCTATTGCATGCTGTGGAAGAAATCACAACCTTTGTAAGCTGTTGTAAAGGTAAATTTCTTTACCAACCTACAACATTATTGTCCTTTTTTGCGTACAATGTATTTACCTTTAATTAACGAGTTACCCAGTTTTATCAATACTTCCAACAAAACCCATTACCATGTTCAAGCACATCCTTGTTTTCAGCCTTTTTTCCTTTTTGAGTATTAATTTGTTAGCTGGTGAAACAGCCCCTGCTGACACGACCCATCCGGATCAAAAACCGGCAAAAGAATTTACCATCTCCGCAGATGACCCTGTGGTGGCAATGCTTGACAGCCTTGCCCTGCTCACAGTGTTCCGCAACATCGAAAAAAGAGCCGAGATACCCGACCGTTCTGACGACTTTCCTCCTGGTTTTAGCCCCGAGTATAGTGATTCGGTATATGAGGCAAGGATAAGAAAGCTTAACGCTTACTCTCCAATAGAATTCGAATACAATGCTTCGGTAAAGAGCTACATAAATCTGTATGCCGAGCGTCGGCGCGATCTTACCGAAAGGGTATTGGGTCTTGCCCAGTTGTACTTTCCTCTGTTTGAAGAGCAATTGGACAAACACAACCTTCCCCTGGAGCTAAAATACCTGGCAGTAATTGAATCAGCACTTAACCCCGTGGCCCGCTCGCACATGGGAGCAACCGGGCTTTGGCAGTTCATGTATGGAACAGGTAAAATGTATGGCTTGCAAGTAAACAGCATGATAGATGATCGCAGCGATATTTACAAGTCTACCATAGCAGCATGCGAGCACTTTGTTGATTTATACGAAATATATAACGACTGGAACCTTGTGCTGGCTGCTTATAATGCAGGTGGCGGCAATGTGAACCGGGCCATCAGGAGGGCTGGGGGTGTAAAGGATTTTTGGGCAATACGTCATTTTCTGCCCAGGGAAACAAGAAATTATGTGCCTGCATTTATGGGAGTTACCTACGTAATGGAATATGCCCGCGAACATAACCTTTATCCCAACCCACCCATATATTCGCATTTTGATGTGGATACGGTAGAGGTTACGCAACAGTTAAGCCTCAGAACGGTAAGCGAATTTCTGGATATTCCCCTTGACCATCTCAGGTATCTCAACCCCACTTTCCGGCAAAACATCATTCCACACAATGAGAGAAACCCCTACTCCCTCCGGTTACCCAGAGATTATACGGGCCTTTTTATTGCCAATGCCGACACCATTTACAACCACAAAACACCCGAAGAAATAAGACAGGAAGAGCTGGCTGCCCAAATGCGCGAAACCACCGTCCATGTAGTTAGACGTGGCGAAGTACTGGGGAGTATTGCCCGCAGGTATGGAACTTCTGTCCGACAGATTCAGCGGCTCAACAACATGAGGGGAACACTCATAAGACCTGGTCAGAGACTGATTGTCAGACAACCCGTCAGACCAGCAACACAGCTCTCTTCCAACACCAACACTCACGTGGTTAAAAGAGGTGAAACCCTTGGTCTCATTGCCTCCCGCTATGGCATTTCGCTGAATCAAATCCGGCAATGGAACCACATCACCGGTTCTACCATCCATCCAGGGCAAAACCTCATCGTGAGAAACCCCGGTGAAACGGAAAGCCAGGGAAAAGAAGAAAGCTCAACAGCCCAGGCCGTTGAAGAGATAAAAGAGGATGAAGCAAAAATTGAAGAAGACGAACAAAATCAGCCCGGTGAATACGTTTACTACACCGTACAAAAAGGCGACACCCTGAACGATATCGCCGCCCGGTATGACCACCTTAGTGTGGATGAACTAAAAGAACTCAACGACCTGGAGTGCGAAGGCGAAAGTAACCTGGAACCCGGTAAAAAGATTAAAATAACGGCAGAAAATTAACTCTTTTATTCACAGAACTGACTCCAGCCATTATTTTGAGAGAAGATGAGATAATGCTCTAAACAAACCTGAATTATCAGGTCCTGTATATCAATGCATTAATGTTCATGCCGGCTCCCACCGAAGCAAAAATGATGATTTCATCTTCATGGATAGCATGATCTTTCAATTCTCCTTTTTTTACCATATCGTATAAAGTGGGAACTGTAGCTACGGAGCTGTTCCCCAGGTGATGAATATTCATGGGCATCACCTCTCCCACATCTTGCTTTACGCCATACTGACGGTAAAACCTTTTTACAATGGCTTCATCCATTTTTTCATTAGCCTGGTGAAGTAATATTTTGGTCACCTTTTCAACAGGGATGTCTGTTTTATCGAGGGCGGACTTTATGGCCTGGGGTACTTTGCTAATAGAGTATTCGTAAATTTTCCGTCCATGCATTTTGATATATCGCACCTTGGGATCACTTTCAGGGGCATTGGACTTGCCCAGATATAAATAGTATGCCTCATCTATGGAATGGGTAACGGTGGATGAAGCTAAAACACCCCTTTTTTCATCCTCCTCACGGGCCTCCAAAATAGCAGCACCTGCACCATCAGAAAAAATCATGGTATCCCGATCAAACTTATCAACTACCCGTGAAAGGGTTTCAGCCCCTATCACCAGACATCTTTTTGCCAGTCCCGTTTTAATAAAGGAATCAGCCTGTATAATACCCTGCACCCAGCCGGGGCAGCCAAAAAGAATATCATAACCAACACATGCCGGATTGGCAATACCCAGATTTTTTTTCACCCGTGAAGCAAGGCAGGGTAGCAAGTCGGACTGAATAGTATCCTTTATCACATCTCCAAAATTTTGCGCCACAATAATATGGTCTATGGTTTGAGGATCCACCCCGGCATCATCGATGGCCTTCTGAGCTGCTATGGTAGCAATATCAGAACAGGTCTGATCTTCCTCAACCCATCTGCGTTCAGCAATGCCGGTAATATCTTTAAACTTTTTCACCACAACCTCTCCGGGGCTGTCAATGGCTGTACTATCCTTTTCAAAAAATGTTTGATTAACAAAATCGCTGTTTTTTATGGTTACAGTTGGAATGTAACTACCTGTACCTGTTATTATGCTATTCAGATGTTTCATGCGTATTGGTTTATTTATTAAAAGTACTTTTATTTTGTTCAACTGTCAGTGCAAAAATAAGAATTATTTCAGCGTATGTTTAAGCATAGAAACGAAAAAGAAAAGGCAAGCAGGTTTTATTTCAAAATAAAGTATAAGGCCCCTGACTGTGGAATGCAGACAAGGGCCTCGTATTAAGGGGTTTATACATCAAATTTACATTCCGCTAAAGTCTACATCGTTGAATACCAATGTTGGACTATGCATGGAAGAGTATGGATAAGGGTCATTACCCGTTTCCGCCAGCTGGTTCCATAAATTACGGAAGTTACCGGATATATTCATTTCATTCACAGCTCTTACAATTTTACCTTTTTCAATGAGCTGACCTGAAATTCCGAAGGAGAAATCACCGGTAGTTGAATTGGCATTCCCCCCGTTGAAGGAAGTTATCAGGATAGCATTGTCCTGCGAAGCAATGATTTGGTCCTGGTTCTTATCTCCATACTCCATAAGCACATTGGATGAAGAACCACCGTTGGGAGTAAGGTCAAGCTTACGTCCGTAATAATTGTCTATAAAATAGGATTTGAGGATACCTTTTTCTATCATAACACGTTTTCGGGAAGCAATACCATCACTGTCAAAGTGTCGTGACCCCAGCCCTCCTTTAATGAGGGGATCATCAATAATGGTGAATTTTTCGGAACCGATCCTTTCACCAATTTTTCCTTCCAGGAAAGAATTTCTTTGCTGGATGTTGCGTGCATTCATGGGTTGAAAATAACGCCAGATAAGATTCCCGCCAATCCGGTTATCCACAATCATATTGTACCTTCCTGAGGCCACACTTCCCTGACCTCGTTGCCTGAGAACATCTTTCAGTGACTGTTGTGCAAGATAATCAGGGGCAGGCAGGCTATCCAGAAACCGGGTTCCGGCAAAAAAGCTTCCTGCGGGCCTGGAGCCCTGGTCCATGATGGTAACAGAAGCACCACACCCAAAGTAGGTGGCTGCGTGTTCGCCCCTGAAGCCATTGCTGTGTACCCGCACACTTTCAGAAGTATTGTCATTGAAACGGCCATTGGCAGACAAAACATCTGAATATCCATCCCTTAGCAACTGTTCAATTTTCATGGCCGTTTCTATCCTAAACTCGGGAGAAACCTCATCGTACCTGGAATCAACAAGACCCAGATCTTTGGAAATATCCTCAGGGTACAGTGCAGGATCGGTCAGCAACCGGTCTTCATCGGCTGAAAGATAGCGCGTTGCTTCTACGGCATCCGAAATAAACCGCTCCAGTTGTCGCTTGTTGAGATTGTTGGTAGAATGGCCTGAATACTTGTTGTCTCTGAATATTTGCAGGTTCAGGCTGTTTTCAGTTGATTCCCGGATGGTTTCAACCCTCTGCTCTCTAACTTCCACCTGCACGGCTCTTGACCGGGAAATGGAAACGGCAGCCTGTGAAGCACCCTTTTTCAGAGCGAAATCATTGGCCCACTGGGCCAGCTCCATACGTTCTTTATTGTTCATATGTTGTTATTTTTTTAGTTTGTTGCAGCCTGCCGGCCAGCAGGCTAAAAGACTTCCCTGAACCGTTACTGTTTGTCTTAAGGGTGGATTCACAGAAGCCTATCACTTTCTTTTGAATGGGTATCAGAATCAGGCGTTAACACCTCCAACAGTAATGGAGGATACTTTAACGGTGGGTTGTCCCATTGATGCAGGGACACCCTGCCCTCCTTTACCGCAGGTCCAGCCTCCTTCCGACATTTCCATGTCGTCAGCAACCATCACAATGTCCTTAAGTACTTTCGGACCATTTCCTATGATATTAACATCCTTAATGGGTTGGGTTATTTTGCCGTCTTCTATCAAATAGCCTTGTTTTACGTAAAAAGTAAAGTCACCGGCCCCAATTTTCACTTGCCCATTGGTAAAACTTTCGGCAAAGATTCCGTAGTCTACTGATTCAATAATCTCTTCTTTTTTATGGGGTCCGTTGGTCATATAAGTGTTTCGCATACGTGGAAGGGGCATATGGCGGAATGATTCACGCCGTCCGTTTCCAGTGGGTTTTACACCATAATGTTTGGCACTTATGCGATCATGAAGGTAGGATGTTAGAATACCATCTTCAACCATAGAGGTCTTTTGAGTATCATTTCCTTCGTCATCTATATTGATAGAACCTCTATGGTGAGGTACAGTGCCGTCGTCTATGATGTTTACAAATGGCTCCGCCACCCTTTTACCAATTTTATCGCTGAATATAGATTCTTCCCGGCGATTAAAGTCGGCCTCCATACCATGACCAATGGCTTCATGTAACAATATTCCGGAGCTACCGGCACCCAAAACTACCGGCATCTGGCCTGCCCGGGGCGCCACTGCATCAAATAACAAAACAGTGCCCTGAACAGCCTCTTTGGCTACCCTGTCAAGGTTTGACTGGGTGAAAAGTTCTATATCGTTGCGCCCGGAAATATTGAACCCATTTTGCTCAACCTGTCCGTTTTGCTCTGCTACACATGAGACAGAAACCTGGCTCATGGGCTGGTAATCACAGGCAATAACTCCTTCAGAGTTGGCAAAAAGAATATAAGAAGTGTTATCCCCAAAAAACACATTGGTTTTCACAATGCGATCATCCAGGCTAAAAACTTGATCATTTAAAGACTGGAGCAGGGGGATTTTCTTATTAATACTTACATCTTCCCACGGTGTGTTGATTTTATAGTAGCTGGGAAGGGCTTTTTCAGCCATAGGAAGCACTTTCGCACCCGCCGGGCCGTCGGCGATATTGGCTGCCGTAAGCGCTGCTGTCTTCATGGAGCCAAGGGTGATGTCTTCAGTATAGGAGTAACCTGTTTGTTCTCCACTTAGTACACGAATGCCTACACCAAAACTCACATTGGAAAAGGCACGATTTACACTGTTATCTTCCAGAGCAATGGAATTGTTCATGCTATGCTGGAAATACAAATCACAATAATCACCACCCCTGGAAAGTCCCTGGGCAATCACCTCCGTTATATCATTTTGGGTTACTCCAAAATGGTCCAGGTAATCGCTGAGCTGGTAACTTAATGGCGATGCTGATCCGGGTGAAGAAAAACAGCTGGTAAGCATAGATGGCAAAACAAAACTGCCCGCCACGGCTATTCCACCGGTTTTCAGAAAATCGCGTCGGTCGAAATTTTTATTCATAAGAGTACTATTAAATGGATATTGCTTTTTTTACAGGTCGCCCAAATTCTCCCAAACCCCAAACCAAAGTCTTAATTAAAACACCTAAAGCTTTGGCAGAAGAGTTAGTTGATTCTCATGACGATCTAGATAATATGACGGATTAAGGTATTTTTTGTTACACTCCTTTTGCTTTCCCGGCCAAAAATATTTAAAAAAGTTGGTTGCGAAAGACATACACCAGGGTTTTAACTTTTTTTCTACTGTAATATAATTTTCCCTGATTTTTCCATTTTCCTGCTCAGAATCCGGAATAAATAAACACCCGCTTTCAGATGTTCAACATTGATACTTTGTTGCTCTGCTTGCAATTCATGTGATAACACAAGCTTACCTGCAAGATCAGTAAGTGTTATACCTGCAGGAGCCATGCCTGGCTTAAGATCAACATAAAAGCTGCCGGAAACAGGATTAGGAAAAACCCGGGTCGAATTTTTATGGCACAAAATATTTGCAGAAGTAATAACCAGGGGTGAACCCCAGACCTCCTCCTCCTTTTTAAAATATACCAGCTCCCTTTTTTCTGAGCCAGGGGGCTCAACAAAATCGCATGTATAATAGGGTCCCCCCAATCCTTTGTGATAGGTATGCATGAAACAGCCGTGAAAACTGTCCTCGGTAAAGCAGTCACCATCACCTGAAAACCACCTGTAGTTGAGTTTCTTGGAAACTGCAAATGGCCATTGACCTCGAATTTGTGTATTTACAGAAAATTGGTTGTCCCCATTATGAAATACTGGCTCCAGGGCAAACCGATCAAACACATCGTGGGGTTGAAAAACGCTCACAATGGTATCATGAATTAAAGTATCCGTTGTTGTACCATCGGAATAATTTGTTTGATGTTGGAGAATTTTTCTTTGAATATGATATGTAACCGAATCGGGATAGTTTATACGATGGAAAAAAGTATAAATTTTCTTATTTTCAATGCCATTGCCCTGCTTCGAAGAAGATTCGAGGATATGTAGTTGGTCGCCAGGTTGAAAATCAAACACATCGAGCCATGTGAGATTTTGGATTCCTGCCTTTACTCTTGCAACCCCTTCCAAAGGAAACTCCCGTATCCCTGTCAACTCATCGGGTGAACCACCAGGGAAGTTTAAAAAATTCAGGGTCTGAACCATCCCATATGATTGACTTAGCCTGATATTCTTTAAATTTAGTGGGTGTACAACAGGTTCTCCCGCCTGATCATATACCGAAAATCCTATATTTTTCACCGAATCGGTCAATCCCATAAAGTAATCAGGATCATGGGACAACACTTCTCCCTCAACATGTATGTTTTCATCCTGGTAAACCATCCACGTCTCACCTTCCAATGCAAGGGTATTGATACGAATGGTGTCGCCCTGCTGGTTAAAAAACAAATCTTCTCCAGTATTAAGCATCAGGTAATGCTCTCCAATAAAGGAGGTTTCTGTAATAGCACAATCACCATCACTCCATTTCAGGTTATGCGAAAAATACATTTTCATCCCCCCTTTAAAGGACTCCTGATCCTCAACTCTTACAAAACGGTGACTGTTTTCCCTGGAATCAAAATATGCGACAGTATCATTTGGGTAAAATGATACATAGTTCTTCGCAATTCTTTCAAACCGGGTTTCAATAAACAAATCGTTTGTTATTGTAAGGGAGAGCGGATTCTCATCAGAAGAAACATCTCCTGACCAGCGTTCAAACTCAAACCCTTGTCCGGCTATTGCCTCCAGATCAATTTCCTGATTCTGCATAAACTGCATTGAACCCGAATATATCTCCCCGTTAACCTTAACCTCTCCCCGTCCTTGCTTTTGTATTGCAAAGCTGAAAAAATCAGGTCCATCACCAAATACCTGCCTGGTAATACAATGGATTGCTCCTCCCCACCCAATGATGGCGTTACTGTTTACCCCCACGACCGTATGATCGGGCATAAGCCCGGCATAAGTATTCAATGCAATCTCATCATTGGGGTGGTCATAAACGGGTATGATAATCTTATCGTTGAGGATGACTGCGTTGGTATAAGTTTTCCAGTTGTCGGCTTTGGGAAGACGGGCTATATGGTAAGGTTTGCCATTGGGAGCAGTTAGGGTTTCAATATGCTCCACATTGGATTCAAGGATGTCATAATTGGGGCCTGAGCCAGCCTCCACAGAAGAAATCACAAAGGTGGTATCATTTAACAGTTTCATTTGCATGTCAATATGTCCCCAATAATCATCATGCTGCGCACTAATCGTAACAATATTTATAATGCCCATATACTCTTCCAGCACCTGATCAATCTCCTGTGAATCAAATTCAGGATTATTGGTATAGAGCCGGTCGGTGGCAAAAAGGGTCCCGTAATTGTCCACCATATAGTTGCCTCCGTCCAGTATCCAGTCAAAGCTGAAATGTTGGTAGCTCCAAAAATGGGCAAGGCTCACAGGCAGGTTTTGGTCGTGAAAATCACTGTTATTGTAATCCAGAAAATTCATGAAAGCCGTTCCTTCATCCGTTTGAACAGCCAGTGGACCATGATCACGCACCCACATACGATGGGCTGGAATCACCAGCAGAGAAATATTGTGCATGGGGATGTCAGCATTACTTAAAAGATTCTGCAGGTTGTAACGTTCTGTATTGTCGTTTACCAGAAGATAGGTATGAACGGCCTCCTGGCATTCCCTAATGAGATGTTCATACAATGGCCATGTATTGGGGTTAAAGTCATACCGGATAACAACTGCTTTTGACGGTTCATATTCGGGAACCGGTGAAGGGTTAACAGGCTGGGACTTCAGGTAGCTACCTGCCAGCAGAAAGAACATATAAGTAACGCAAGCCAGGGGAAGAAAAGATTTCATCATAAAACAATTTCGTTAATTATTTGGCCTGTTAGCTTGTCTTGTCAAAGGTGAGAGAACTTGCATGAAAGAGCATTATCATTGTATTTTAAGTACACTGTTCTCATGTGAGTTTCACCGGGTTTTATTAATCCATACTATTGAAGAAAGCGCAAAATAGCAATTTTCACACACATGGCCGTCATCTGAATTCATCAAAAATTCAAAAAGGATGAGCAAGCCCTGTTTAATAATTACCTGATCTGCAATAAAAAACCCTGGTAATGCTAGTAAACCGCATTACCAGGGACAAAGATTTTAATACGATTCCAAGTTAATTCTTTATGGTTTTTTTAACAACCAAAGTACCATCATCAAAATATAAATGTACAAAATACACACCTGCTTTAATGTTATGGGTATTTACCCGCAGGTGGGTTTGTCCCCTGCCGGATTTAACCATAATTTTTTCGCCAAGGGCGTTGTACACAACAAGCTTTTCTACAGGCAATTCTCCCTGAATCCTGAGAAAATCAGTAAATGGGTTCGGAAACATTCTGGCCCCGTCTTTTTTTATGGACTGAACTAAAATTTCAAAGTCAAAGGTGGCTGTAAAGACAACATCTCTGGCTGGCATCAAAAGTGTAGTTGTCAAAGAATAGGGATCATCCAAAAACTCCAAATCATCAACATTACCATCCCATCCTAAAAATTCATATCCGTCGGGAAGAGTGGCAGTTATGGAGACCGTTTCGTTTTCTTCGTAATGCCCTGAACCTGTTAATTCCACGCCAATGTCAGCGGGGTCCGCCTGGAGAACGAGTTCATAAAAGTCAGACACAATGGGCTCGCTGAAATAATCGGTCAGATCATCCCATAGGTCTTCCCCTTCCGCAGTGAAGTTGGCTGGGTTGTACGTATAAATCAATCCACGTGCCGAAGGATAAGTTGCAGATAATACCGTCTTATTGTTTACATTGGATGTGTTTCTCCCAAGGCTTGCCCACCCAATAGGTGGGTTGGATGTAATAGCAAAGGCTAAACTTCCTGGCTGTATCAACACAACCTCATCCACATCATATTCACTTAAAAAAGTGGTATTGTCTTCCACATGTAAATTTCGGTAACCGGTAATACTGCTGGAGTTCCATTCTCCCCCCATTGAAGCGGCTGAGCTATACATAAGCAAAACATCTATTCCTTCAGACAGCGATTCTTCAACTATATGACGGTTAAGGGAAGGATAATGCACGCCTGTGATCATCGAGGCACCTGATAAATCGGAGTTTGACATCCGGCTGAAACGTACAAAAGTTATTTCGTAGCCCTGGTCATACAACCGTGTGTAATGGGCATTCTCCTGGCTGGTTAAATCGGGATTGGTTCCATCATCATAATTCAACATGGCAAAAGCCACATGACCATCGGGGATCGTGACACCCGGATAGGGTGGCGTATCTTCCAGCCACTGGTAGGCAAGGTCTGCAAAGTTCTTAC
>SLQX01000185.1 GCA_007131245.1 Bacteroidales bacterium | reverse complement strand
TCATTGGGTTCAGAGTTAAACACATTCCACTTGATTATTTTATCTACAAAATTAAAAATTTCGGCACTGTCCTCTTTGAGGATACCAGAGAGTTTTTTACTTTCATTGATATTCACCTGGGTGCTTTCAAGCTCCTGGTGGAGAAACTCTGCCACACCCTTTACACCGGTGAGTGAATCCCTGATATCGTTGGCCAAAATGTTGAAAAACCTGGTTTTGATCAACTCCATTTGTTTGATCTCCTCCCGGCTCCTTTTCAGTTCAAGCTGGGTGTTTACCCGGGCAATGAGCTCTTCGGTATTGAAAGGTTTGAGAATATAATCTACAGCACCGGCATTAAACCCTTTTACAATATCTTTGGATGCGTTGTTGCTGGTTAGGAAAATAACCGGTATTTTTTGGGTAATTCCCTTCTTTTTAAGTTTTTCGCAAACATCATACCCGTTCATTTCGCTCATAAATACATCAAGCAGAATCAGATCGGGGTTAATGTCTTGTACGGCCATAATTGCTTCCTCACCGGACTGGACACTATAAAACAGATAGTTCCTTTTGTAAAGCAGCCGCTCCAGGGTTTTGACAACCACCGGGTCGTCATCCACTATAAGTATTTTGTAAGGCTTTTCAAGTATGTTGCGCTTTTTCATAAATACCGGGTTTTCCTGTTTTAAAAACGTTTACAAGATAAGAAAAATGAATTAAGGAATTAAGTAAAATGAAAAATTCCCTTCAATATATCCCTGGGAACTTGTTACGATACAACAAACCCTGCTCCGTTTTATTGGGCTGTAAAATATAAAAGCCCGGTGAAGATGGTTCACCGGGCTTTATCGTTCGCGTGGTAGTCGGTTGAGCTAAACATTCAGATTTTATTAGATCAGAACCTGAATGATTTTCTCCACCGGAGGTCAATTTTTTATAATTCTGATGGTTTGCAACTCTTTGTCGTATTCAATTATTTTGATAAAATAAATCCCTGGCATAAGTCCCTCAAAAGAGACCGTGGTTTTTGGGGCGTTTATTTGGTCATCCTTAACGAACCTGCCATTTGCATCAAATATCCGGAAATGGATATTCTCATAATTTTCCGTTTCCAGGCTTAAAGTAACAAAAGCATCTGTGGGGTTGGGAAAGGCTTTGATATTATAATCGGTTTGAATCACTTCATCCACAGATACTACTGTTATTTTTGACTGATGAAAACCTTGTGTGAGCTGGGTCTCATCAACCTGGAATGTTTCAGTAAGCGTCTCTCCCAGGGTCCAGCCAATGGAAGCATTGCTGGATTCATGGTAGCTACCCCCCGTGGCAATAACTTCTTGTGTTTTTGCCATTGAAACGGAAAAAGCAATTAAGAAAATGGCGATTGTCCCGGCTTTTATGGTTTTCAATGCTTTGTATTTTTCAGTTTTATATTTCATTTTTTTGTTATTTAAAAATTCAAAACAAGTTCATTTCTTTGCGATTACTCCAATTCTTGTATCAGGTTATCAAGCTTTTCCGATATTTCCTGTATAGCTTTTTCCTGCTGCTCAAGCATTTTTTGTTGCTGTTCAATTGTATTTTTCTGGTTTTCAAGATCTTGTTTCTTATCGTGAATGATCTGTTGTTGTTCCTGTATAGCCCGGATAGCGATAATTGAAAACCCTGAATAGGAAATGGCATAGCTATCGTCTTTATCATTCTCCCTTTTATTAACCAATTGCGGGAATAGCTCAAGTACATCCTGGGCAATGAGCCCTGTTGTAGAGTTACCGTTTCGTCCTTTATACCTGTAATTAACCGGTTCAAGATCCATTACACGTTGCAGGACACTTTTAACAGGTTCAATGTTTTCTTTAAGACGCCGGTCGGATGCTACATAATACTCTCCATCATCTTCGTTTATATATGAAAGCAGGCTGCCTTCATACCGAAAGTCTAAGTATGAACTGGAGCCTGAGGCCGTATTATTAATCACAAAGTCTTTGGAGTCCGGGTAATCACTATGCGTAATTGCCAATCCACGAGAAGCAGATGTCTGGTGAATATGGAGGTCACGTATGGGTGAATCGGTATTGATACCTACTCTTCCGTTTTGCACGTAAAAAGTTGGATCAGAGCCAAAGCCGACCATAAGCGAGCTGCTGTTGTCATTTACAAGGGGAGAGCTGGTAGTTCCTCTACCAATTGTAAAACTTTGAAATCCATTGGCTTCCACATACCTACCCAGGGCAAATGAATAGTTTCCGGATGCCACTGAATTGGCGCCAAAAACTGTTGAGTAGATTCCAGTCGCCTGGTTGTTAAGTCCTGCTGCCGTGGCACCTGTATTGGTGGCTTCATTTTCTCTACCCCATGTGGTTGCATACGATGCGGTGGCATTGTTTTCATAGCCAAAGGCAGTTGTATAACTGCCTGAAGCATTGTTACTATAGCCAAAGGCAGTTGCATAACTGCCTGAAGCATTGTTACTATAGCCAAAGGCAGTTGCATAGCTGCCTGAAGCTACCGTGTTAAAGCCCCATGCTGTGGCACGCAGTCCGGTTGCTTCTGTATTACGCCCCCAGGCAACTGCAGTTGAACCAGTAGCTTTGGTCCCATCTCCGAAAGCTACTGAATAGGATCCCACTGAGTCCATATCCCAGTTGTTGTTTGTAACTCTTCCTGCCCTAAGTGCTCCTTCGTCGTGGAGCCATATCATACGTGTGTTACTTCCCTCCGGTGAACTGCCAAAAAGTACATTCTGGTTGTAAACATGTAATGGCGCTTTGGGATCATCTGTATGGATTCCGATGTTATATTCTTCTGTAAAGAGGTTGTTGCCATTTAGCTGCCAGTTAGATCCCTGGTCTTCAGCAGGAGTCCATGCTGAACCATTCCATTTTAAAACCTCTCCTGTGCCGGCACCCTGTTGACTCAAAACAAGAGGGCTGTTTTGTGTGCCATCGCCGGCCAGAGATATTCCGGTTTCCACTTCAGTTAATCCTACTTCTTCATCTTTAGCTTCCCAGCTACTTC
Organism: Bacteroidales bacterium; assembly: GCA_007131245.1. Classification (GTDB taxonomy): domain Bacteria; phylum Bacteroidota; class Bacteroidia; order Bacteroidales; family UBA7960; genus SKVR01. The sequence continues at coordinate 3,323 of SLQX01000185.1, read as the reverse complement.
CATCCCAGTATAGAATCTGTTGCGCCTGCGGGCTGTCAGCTCCTACATCTGCTAAATCTTCAAGATTTGAAATCATCTCTGGGTCTGCCGCCACCCAAATGTTTCCCTGGGCATCATATTGCATGATTTGCCCGTCCTGAGGGTCGTCCATATCCACATCGGTAAGCTCCTGCAGCTGGTCAATGAGCTGTGGGTCTGCTGCTATCCATAGATTTCCACTGGCATCGTATTGCATAACTTGTCCATCCTGAGGGTGGTCCATGTCCACATCGGTGAGATCCTGTAGTTGTTGAATGAGCTGCAGGTCTGCCGCCACCCAAAGGTTACCCTGGGCATCATATTGCATAATTTGCCCGTCCTGAGGGTCAAAAACATTTATATCGTTTAAATGTTCCAATGTCATATCTGTTGCCATGGAAGCTTCATCAGAATATTTGGCATAAGGAACGCTTACCAGTTGCTGAGTACCCATTGTTTCAAATCCCTCTCCGGTATCCAGCTCCACTTGAATATAATGGTTGTTATCCGACCAGTTGATATCAGAAAAAAGACCCGTTTCCGGGGTTCCATTACCAACTCTTAAGTTGACCAGACCAAAATCATTGGTGGTTACACTATGGGTTTCCGCATAGCTGATGGCACCGGTATCAGACCCTGCTCTAACCGAAATACGTAGTGTAATGTTCGCATTGGCCAATAATTCACCGTCACTGCCCCGAACAGCAGCCTGGTAGTTAAATTTTTCCGGGGTCTGAGCCATTAAACTCATGCTAATAAATGTCAGGATCAAAATGTTGAAAAATCGTTTCATAATGCAGTTTTTAGTGGTAATTATTTGATTTCACTTCAGATGTTTAAAAACCCCTGTTCCAGCACGTCTGTAAGATTGAAAAGGAGACATTGCTTGCTTTTATGGGTTTGATAATGAATGTATCACTTTAATTTTATGGTTTTTATTTATTGTTTACAATAGTTTATTACAATAAAAAAGAGCAAATGGGCTCATTTGTTTATATTTTTTTAGATTTGGTCGGTATAACTTGCCTTGTTTGTTGAAATAATTCCTTCGGATATTGTATGTGTAAATATTAAAACTACTCTATTAGACCCTTGTTTTAAAACCAATGTGAGTTTAAGTGTAAATTGGTTTTACCCTGTTTTCTTGAATTATAATTTATGCTCACCGGCATATCACCTATCGAATTAGCAGGTGTAAGACCCTTTAATTAGAATATTTTTTTAGGGCTGATCACCCGATTTTTTTTAATATCTATGGGTGGTATTCCTGATTATTTTCCGTGTTTTTACCTGTTGATGCTTGTTAAAAAGCATTATATTTGTAAATTGTTGTATGATGCATGGATGAAAAGTTTGAACCAAAACCCTTTTGGATATGAAGTTTTATTTGTCTTTTTTACTAGGTTTTGTTCTACTTTTGGTTTTCCCGGCCGAAAGTGAATTGCAGGCCGGAAACTTTTTGCAGGACAGAAGGTCCACCTTCAGAGCAGCAAGCCAATCCCAGCCACCTGGAGGTTCCCGCAGGCCCCTGGGTCTGTCCAGGAGGAGTCTTGCATTGCAAAGAATAGGCTGGGATGTGGGTGGCAATATAGGCACCTCCCATTCCCTGACCGATGTAAGTGGCACATCGGTGGATCAAAAACCCTCTTTTCTCAATACCCAATGGAGTACAACCAGTTTGAATGTGGGTGTTTTTGGCAGGTATAAATTTAATCCCATTTTTGCTGTCAGGGGGTCTGTTAATTATGGAAGGGTTCATGGAGCCGACTCATTGGCTGAAGGCAGGAGTCGGGATTTTTATTTTGATAATAATATTGTTGAGTTGGCAGTTGTTTATGAGGTGTATATACCCAAAAGAACCCCTGCAATGCCTCTGGATATCTATGGATTTATTGGCCTTGCAGGCTTTTATCATAATCCCAACTTAACTGTGCCTGACCCGGATAATTTTGAATTTGAGGAATACAGCAATTTTCAGCCAGCAATACCCATGGGCGTGGGAGCCAACTATTATTTTTTCAATGGAATGAAAGTAGGATTAGAAGTGGGTTGGCGAAAAACATTTTTTGATTACCTGGATGGTTTCACAAGACCCTGGAGCCAGGGAAGTGACAGCTATTATTTTACCCAGCTCAAAGTAAGTTACTTTTTACCACAAATGCGAAGAAGGTGGTAAAAAATCCTTTGTCTTAAAAGTCATCTTGATGATGGCTTTTTTATTTTGGTAGAAAAAAGAAAACCATATCTTTGCATGAACAATGTAAACATGTTTTGTCAAGACTTTTATTATAATCTAAAGGAAAACCAAACAAAAGGATACAACACTTTTCCGGGGAATATAGTAGATAGAAGGATTGACGATTCAATCAAAACCAAAAACCATGCATTTAAAAATCTCCCTATTTACCGTACTGGTGTTTTTCTTTGCCCTGCTTCCCGGGAAGGCTGATGCAAGTGAAGCAGAGTCTGAAAAACAGTTGTCGTTCAATCAAACCCTTGCTTTTCTGGAATATGAAACGGGTTTAAGTCAAAGCCAGGGTAACTTTTTTCGCCGGTTGTTCGGTGGAAGGCGCGAGAGCAGGGCTGTTCGTACCAGCCGCTCGCAGAAACACAAATCCGGCCCAGGCCGTTACTCACCTCCGCCTTCCAGTAGTGAACAACCCACCTCCTATGGAAATGGTGGCACTGCGCAATCTTCCAGTAGCAGACGTTTCGTAAGAAATGAACCCAGAGGCCCTTTGCGGCCATCTCTCAGAGAGCAGTACTATGCTTTGGGTATCTGGGAATTGGGCGTTTCAGCGGGTACAGCCCATCCCATTACCGATATTGGTTCGGGGAAAGGTTTGGGATTTTCTGAATTTACTGATTACCACACCAGTCATTTTGGGGTCAACCTTGGCTTATATGCCCGATACAGAATGAATACATGGTTTGCTCTGAAGCTGGCTATGGATTATGTCAACCTTTCAGCCGAAAGTGATCAACCAACCAATGGCCAATACTTGGAGCACTATAGGTTTAGCAACGATGTATTTGAATTTGCCGCCCGCACAGAGTTAATGGCTCCGGGGCTGGCTTTGCACCCTTTAGATGTGTATGCTTTTGCAGGAGTGGGTGTGTTTTTCAGCGACGCCAGTGTATACGATTCCAATGATCAACTTACCGAAATAGGTGTTGATTATAGCCAGGTGCAACCGGTTATTCCTTTTGGGTTTGGCTTTAGCGTTGATGTTTTGCATAACCTGAAACTGGGCTATGAGTTTGGGTGGAGAAATACCATTTTTCATTATCTCGACGGATATAAG